>NC_013790.1:0-300000 GCF_000024185.1 Methanobrevibacter ruminantium M1 | reverse complement strand
TAGGTGCAGATTCTACCTTAGGTTTAGACTCTATTTTAGGTTCTGATTCTACATCAGATTCATAATCTGGTTTAAGTTTAGAATCAAACTCATTATCTTGACCATTATAATTTTTACTTTCATAATTAAGATTATTAGACATGGAGACATTTGGAACTACTTTAGCCTGATTATTGATTTGCTTTTCAATAGGTTCGTATTTTTCATCTGTAACAACAGTTGAATTTTTAATTTGATTTAACCTATCTAAAACCTCATCAGATCCACCTACATTGGTATTAGTAGTTTCTACAGCAGACTCTTGAACTTCTTGCTTAAAACCACTGCCAGAACTTTCTTCAACAGGAGTTTCTACAGCAGGCTCTTGAACTACAGGATCAGCACCGGACTCTTCAATGGAAATAGACTCTCCACTGAATCCATCAGTAACGGACTCATTAGAAGAACCCCCCTCATTGAAGAACTCTTCATCAGAAACAACCCCTTTATTAACACGGCTTTTTACAACGGAAGCGACTTCTTCAAAATCATCCTCTTCTTCGTCCTCATAATCATCAGCACCCCAATCGGCTTTTTCATCCCCGAATTTGTCCAATGAAATATTATATCTATGAGTCTTAAGAGCGTCCATCAAGGCGAAATATAAAGTTTCCTCTTCAGGTGTAAGATGCAATGGAGTTGTATCAATCAAATCAAACTGAGGGTTTCCTTTTTTGAAAAGATGGAAAGACCTATAAATATTATTGTTTGCAGCCGTACTGATCTTTGATTCTCTCCATTGACAAATCTCAGTAGCAATCCTTTGAGCATTGTTCAATAGATTTGATTGAGCAGTATCGAAAGGATTTTGAGCAACAGAACGTTCTAAATCTCTAATATAGGAATAGAGTTGTTTATAGAAATCTTTATCCACTCTTGCTAAAGTGGATTTAGTCCGTTCCTCCTTTTGAACCCTTCGCAATAATTGAAAAAAGTCTCCATCCATAGAAATCATCTTAAAAATAAAGTATTAATAAATCTTAATAATAATAAAGTTTTATGTGTATGTGCATAAATGTAAATTAAAGTAATTAATAAAATAAAAAAAAAGAATAAATTAATTTAAAATTAATTTATTCAACTAAATCCTTTGTTTAAAACATCTTTTAAAATCTAATCATAATCGATTTAAATAAACTAAATGAATTAAACAATCTATTCTTCTGATTCTATCCTTGGAGCAAGCAAAAAACTAAGCTCACCATCATTTGCAACTCTTCTTAAGGTTAAGGTTACAGGCATGTCATCTCCAAGGCTGATGTTAACGATATCAGAAAATTTATCTGCCTTAAGCATTTCTCTTATCTTTTCTAAAGAGAAAATGGATTTAGCGCTTGCATCTATCTTTTCACCGTGAAGATATTCAATATTTGCATCTCCGAATTCACCTTGAGCAAATGCTTTAAAGTACTCTGGATCTACCATTAAAGTGATTTTATCAGAGAAAATATCCATATCTTGAATGGAATCCTTTAAAAGAGAGAATGGAATCTCAAATTCAGTAGGATAGTTCAAGGATGGAGGTGCTGGAGAGTCATATTCAATATCAATCAATCTGATTTTAAAAGTCCTGGTAGCTTCTCCTTCAAAGGTAAGGATAAAGTTACCTTCATCCAATGACATCAATACGCGATCATCGGATTTGGAACGTTTTAATACTTTCATCAATTCATCAGTGTCAATATTAATTTTTTCAGGTTCATCACAAACAAATTCATCAAATAAACTTGCTTTAAGTTCTAAATGAACAAATGTAATATGACTACGGTCTAAGGCATCTAAACGAAAACCTTCACTGTCAGTTTGAATCTGCACTTCATCTACAATAGATGAAATAGCATCAAAACTGCTTTTTAAAATACTAGAATCACTTAACTCAGCTTTAAACATTATAAATCATCTCTTGATTTAATTTAAGCATTGCTATATCTTATAAATTATAAATATAATTAATTAATGCCTTAATAATAATTTTTTAAAAATATGTTTTTCATATTTTTATTATAATTAAAATTTAGTAATTCATCATTTATAAAATTTTATAATATGGCAAAATATTTAACTTTAGCTATGAAAAAATTTTATGAAAAACAAATAATTTATGGAATTTGATAGTATAAAAAGATTTTCCTTTTTGGAAAATATTGTTAAAAATAGTAAAAAAAACTTATAAAATTTAGATAAAATAGACTAGAGATACCTAAAACAGACTACAAAAAGCCAATAGAATCCGAAGGTATCTAAAATAACTAAGAAATCCAAAATAAATGAAAATAAGAGAAAACTCTTATTTTCTTAAGCTATTATCAAAATTAGTTCCTTGGATGATTCTTCTTTTCTTTTCTTCCAATTCTTCCGCTTTTCTTCTTCTTTCAGCTTCCAATTCCTCTTCAGATAAACCATCATCATCGAATTTTGAAATGTCCACTGATTTTTTAAACTGAGGTTTGGATGGAGCATCATCATCATCGAAATTGTATTTAGAATATTTATCTTTTAAATCAGACACATTATCATCCTCTAAATCAGTATCGTTATCAAAATCCTCGGAATTATCGGAATCAATCATATCAAAATCGTCATCAAGATCCTCTTCAATTATATTGTCAGTGTCTTGAATGCCTGTTGAATTTTTAGTAGAAGAAGCAGTTTTATTTAAATTTGAGTCGGAATATAAGGCATCAATATCTTCATCGGATATTTCGTCATCCTCATCAAAAAGGTTTTTATCAACAGAGCTTTTATCGCCATCGTCGTTGGAAAAATCAGAGCGTTTTTCTTTGCCAAAAACGCTAGAAAATACAGAATCAAAGTCATCGCGACTTATATTATCATCTTTAACATCATCATAGTCGATGTCCCTTATGCTTTTAAACATATCCAGCATAGAAGAAGACTGATCGGCCTTTGTAGAAGAAAGGAATCTTAAAATACTGAAACCGATAATTAAAAGACCAATGATAATTAAAAAGACTGCAAGACCTGCAGTTTCACCAGATAAAACATTATCTACAACTCTATCAGAACTGGAGTTGAGATAGAATATACCCATGATTAAAATTCCCAGTCCAACAATGAAACTAAGAACTGTGATAATAAAGGAAGAATCCATTTTTATAGACCCGAAAGAGCTAAGGAATCCTTTATTTTTCTTTGATAAAACATCCTCTGAAGAAGCATTATTTACCTTTATAACTTTCATATTCTCATCAAGAAGCTCTTCTTCATAAGATTGATCGATATCCTCACTGTCAATAGAGTCATCTTCGTAATCTTCAGCATCTAATGAGGTATCTTCAGCTTCAAATGAAGCGTTTTCGATATCTTTAACGCTCATAGAGCCTTCATCTCCACCGACAGCATCTAAGTTTTCTTTAGAATCGACAAGTTCATCAGAGCTTAAGTCATCTTTTTCATTAACAATGCTTTCAACATAATTATCCAATTCAGAAGATTCTGAAATTTCTTCTTCATCAATAGATTCTGTATTGAAAGCTTCAGATTCATCTAAATCCTTATATTCATTATGAATAGGAATAATTTCATCTATTTCTTCTTCTGCAGTAGAATCGATAATAATATCCTCTTCAAATTCTACATCAGAACTAGCATCTAAAGATTCTGCCTCAGAAGAAGCATCTAAAATTTCTTCTTCAGATTCTGCCTCGGAAAGATAATTTTCTATATTAGAATATTTATCTTCAGATTCTAATTCAGAAGCAGCATCTTCAGAATCTAAGATGGAATCATTGGTTTCCTGAGAATCTAATTCCTTAAAAACCTCTGAAATAGATTTAGATTTAGTAAATCTAGTTTTTTTATTAGAAGTTGAATCTGTATTTTCACCAGCAGATTCATTGTTTCCCTTGGAAACATCTTCTAAACCATCATTTTGCGAATTAGACATTTTATCTCCTTACTTAAAAAATCTAGAATTAATACTTTCTAGAAAATCACAATTTACTTAAAATGAATAATAAATATGAATTAAATCCTTAAAAGGATTAAATTGATTTAATTGATTTTAATTGATTTAATTAATCTTAATTGATAAATTAATTATAAATTATTTGAATATAAACTAATAGTAATTTTAGTTTAAAAATAAATTTTAATGGATAAGACCTAATAATTAAAGCCGTTTAATTACTTAATCATATCCTCTCCACTTGTGATGACATTTTTCACAAGTAAAGAACCTGGTTGGTGCCTCATCAGCACTACGGGTTTGTAACAATTCATAGGAAGCACGATCGTGACCGCATTTAGGACAAATCTCTCTTACAGTAGAGCGCATTCCGCTTTCATCTCCTCTCATAATAACACTATCACTGGATTCTACTGTTTCCTTAACTTTATATTGGTCCTGATCAACTTCAGAAGGGTCTTTTTCATAGCCACAAGTCATGCATTTAAAAACAACTTTTTCTTCTTCTGTTTCTTGGTTTGATTGATTTTCTTCATCAACTTTTTCTTCAAGGTCTTCTTTTTTAACCTTGACAGTTGTGTTCATCATCATACCATTACACTTTGGACAGAACTCCATCAATTAACCTCCTCTACCAAATAGAATAGAATTAATTATAAGTATTTTTCTTATTGCCATCTACCAAATCAGAATAATAAAAAATTAATCCTGAAAGATTTTGAATTTTAAAAAATTAGCAAAGATTTCAAATTGTTTTTGCTAAAAAAATCTAAATTAATTGCAGATGACTTAATCTAACTAATTATATAATAATTAAGGTTTTTTATTTCATAGTATATAAACTTAATTTAAAAATAGGGTAAAAAATGGGTAAAAATTATAAAAAATAGTAAAAATTTAGTAAAAAATTATAATAAATCATTTGATTAAGTCAATGGATAAATGGTAAAAAATTTAAAATATTTGATTGAAAAATTAATGAAATTCTTCTTGAAACTAGAATAAAAAATAAATAAATTTTTCAATGAAAAACTTGATGAGATTTATAAAAATTTATAAAAAATAAATAAATTTTTCAATGAAAAACTTGATGAGATTTATAAAAATTTATAAAAATTAAAAAAATATAAAAAATAAATTTGGAAAAAAATAGTTAAAATAATACTTTGTGAATTGATAATATTTATCAAACTTTTATGAATCGATTATTCCTTATCAAAATACTCTTTGACCTGATTTAAAATCATCCTATGATCAAAGGCAAGATCTAAATTATCCAAGTCATCAAATGAGAAAATGCCAATGTCCTTTGCATCATCATCTGCCTTGGCATCATTCATATCTCCATGAGCTAAATAGAATACGCTTACTGTGTGTCTTCTTGGATCTCTATCAGGGTCTGAATAGACATTGAAGAGTTTAATCAATTCAACATCAATGCTTGTCTCTTCTTTAGCTTCACGGACAGCTGCATGCTCTGTTGTCTCACCATAATCGACAAAACCACCAGGCAATGCCCAGAAATCCTTATAAGGGTCATTTTTACGTTTAATTAGTATAAACTCTTTCTCATCGTTAAAAATAAATATGTCTACAGTTAAAGATGGAATCTTATAAGCCATAATCACACCCCAAATTAATATAAATTAATAAATTAAACCTTAAATAAATAAATATTGATAAATTAAATCTTAAATAAAATAAGTAACTTGATAATAATAAAATTTATAAAAAAATATATAAAAAAAGATAGAAAAAAATGAAGAATTATAATTCTTCAATTAACTCTTTAAATTCAGCAGTTTCTTCTTTTAATCTTGTAGCTGCTTTTAAAAGAGAGTTTCTAGGTCTTTTTGATCTTTTGGTCTTGATGGTCATAACCGGCTTACCTGCACCTGTAAGAGGGTGATCGATTCCGTAAACCGCATATTCCACATCATCATCTTCCATAAGATATTTTCTTAAGACATTACAAAGAGAGTGGTTTTCACCATGAATAATCATTTCAAGTTCTAATTTTGATTCTTTAATAACTTCAATTTCCATAATACCTTTTCCTTTAAAATAAATAGATTAACAGTTAAATTGCAAATAAATTACAAATAAATATAAAAATATGAAAGTTAATTCAATAATTCAAACAACCATTATTGAAATTAATAATCATAATTCTTTGAAACCTTTCTTTTTTCCTTTCTATTGCATACCGGACAGTATACTTCAGACTCTGTACGAGGCTCCATAAATGCTCTGCATCTTGTACACATAGCCTTAACAACACCAGAAGTAATGTCTTCAGTATTCAAGTCCAAATTATCTCCCATAATCTTAACTACTTTTGCTTCAATCAAATCTCCGATTCTAAAAGCGTCAGTAAGCTTGTCAATATATCCAGGAGTCACTTGAGAAATGTGAATAGCTGCCATATAAGGAAGAGCCAATTGACGATCGGTTCCCTTTTTAGCGTATACACTAATCAAGGCTCTTTGGCCACGAACGTCCTTCACTTCACCATATACAATATCTCCAACCTTCAATAAGTTTGGACCGCCGGATTTTGAAATTACAGAGATTTCCTTTTCACCATTATCAACAAATACATTTCCAGGAACACCTGATTTAACACTTCCATCATCTTCATATGCTCCAGGACCTGGCAGGAATTCTTCACTTACACTTAAAAAGTCGCCAGGCATTACAAAATCTCCAGATTCTACTTTCATCTAAACACCTCATGATAGGGCATTGCCCTAAATTTTAGTTTGTTAATAGATAGATTCTCCAAAAATAAATTTCATAACTCCGTTTATAAAATAGGGACAATCCATCCAAGCAAATTTTATAATTCCATTTATAAAATTTTTATAAATTATATGAAATTAAATTAAGTAAATTCACATTCATAAAAGCATTAAATTTATGAAATTGATTTGAAATAACTTATCATCCATAAAATTAAATTATTTATATGTAAATTATTTATGTTTTTTAGTAATATATAAAAAATTCGGTTTTTAGAAAATTTTAAATAAAATAATGTTTTTTATATTGGAAGATTAAAAGCCTTAATTAAGATTACACTGCTTTTTATGATTATAATGAATACCAATATGTCCAATTGCCAAAATAATTGAAGATATAACTAAAAATATGCTATTTGAATAGATTCCAAACAAAAAGAATGCAATTACAGGCAATGTGGCACCTGGAAGGGGAATCATTAAAAGACTATCACACATATCCTTCATTGTATGGCTTGACATAAAGTATCTAATCCAATAAACCTCATACAAAGCCATTAGAATAAAAATAATAATTAATAATAATGACCAGCTAAATTTAGCACCGCAAAACAAGGCAAATACAACAGTTGCCACTTCACCAATACGTTCAAGGATTAACAATATCTTATTTTCTCTCTTTGAATAATTTTCATAATCTTTAGGGATAAATTTAGTCCAGATTATGTTTGGAACAAATAGGAGCAATAATAAAAACAATCCAAGAATGGAGAATTCGAAATTCATAATATCACTGATTAAAAAAGATATTTAAAAAAAAATAAGAAAATTGAGAATAATTGAAAATAACTGAGAATAAATAAATAACTAATAATGATTAATTATTATCGAAAAAAAATCAAAAATTATTGAGAATTACTGATAATAACGATCCTCAAATAATATCTCATCTAATTGATACTTTTCCCATTCCCTTTTATTTAGAACTATCTCCAACTCCTTTGGAGTTATTACAGGCTTCTTATACATCTGAGAGTCATCGATTGCTATCCTTGGGCATGCTGTAACAACAAATCCTTCAAGTTCCATATACGGAAGAAGAACATCTGGATTGATATGATCCATAAGAAGGATGAATGCTTCCATTCCCTCATCTTCAAGAAGTTTTTTCAGCTCTTTAGCCAAGGCCATCCGATATTGGCCTTCCTTTGAGGAAACGATTATTCCCCATTTCTTAACTTCCCTTGCCTTGACGATTCTAGCAAACCTTATCCTAAGAATCCTATCTGCATATCCGCTCATTTCACGAATGTCGCCACTATAAGGATCAATTGCCAAAACAGGAGAATTTGTAAACATATAAATCCCTAAAGGATGGAAATTTCCGCTTCCAATAAACAGATAAACATCTGCCCCCAGATTCTTGATTGAAGAGAAATTGCATCCCAATACTTGTCCTTTCCTTGTGCTTCTTGAAGAGCCTATTACAACTTCCTTTCCATGGTCTTCTAAAAAGTCAACGATCTCATCAAGCAAGTGTAGGTGCTGTGCTGTTGTTGCAATGGCCACTTTAGAATAGTCCTCAAGCATTTCCAAGGCATCTTCTAAATATTGCTTTATATTCACATTGGCCTTTGCCTCAATAAACATTGTAGGAATGCTATATCTAAGTGGGAGGGGGGTATGGCCATAATGAACAATAAAGTCAACTATTCCATTCATTTTCCTATCTGACACATCACATGCCCCAAAGCAGGGATCCGCAGATATAATTACATTTGCCTCTGTGTTCTTTTCAATCTCTCGAGCAATAGCTACCGCCTGCATCTTGAGACCTTCCGGAAACTGCAAACCTACATTCTTTACATTTAAGGAGTTAATCTTTCGAATAACCTTCTTTAATTCCATATCGTATATTGACATTTTATCAGACAAGCTAATTATTAAAAAAAGTAATAAATATTTTTGAATAGAAGTTAAATCTATTCAATGAAAAATAAATAATAAATAAATGAATAAATTGATAAAAGATAACTGGATAAAAGATAAATGGATAAATAAATAGTTATAACTTTTAAACAAGCAATGATTAGATTAAAGAATTAACTACAACCTATCCATCCACTATTAGATTAAAGAATCAGCTACAACCTTTCCATCCACTACATCCAATTTTACAAGAGTTACAATATTTTCTCCAGTTTTATCTTCAACTATCTTTTTTCCTTCTCCCTTTTCAACTACAACAAATGTATCAAGGATATTCACACCAATAGCCTTTAATTCATTTATTACAACAGAAAGAGTTCCTCCAGTACTTACAACATCATCCACCAAGACAATATTGTCTCCTTCATTTAAGTCATTGATGTATAATTTGGAAGTTGCATATCCTGTGTGCTTTAAGATTTCATGCTCTCCTTCCAATCCATATTCCCTTTTACGGATAACAAGCAATGGAAGGCCTGTTTCTAAGGATAAAGCAGTGGCAATGTGAATTCCCATAGCTTCAACCCCAACAATCTTATCGACTTTATCCAAATCAATCCTTTCAGCGAGAACTTCAGAAATCTCTTTTAGAACACATGGATTAAGGGCAGGTATTCCATCACTTATTCCATGAACGAAGTAATCGTAATCTCCTTTTTTAACAACAGGTGCATTTCTTAATGATTCAACTAAATTTTCAAGCATTTTTAAACCCCTAAATAAAAATTAAAGATTTTAAATAAAAATTTTAATAATTTCTTATTTTAAAATCCAATGATAAATTAAATAATTCAATAAATTTTTTTAAATTCAAAAACCCATGAATAAAATAAATAATTCAAAAATTTTTATAATTTCAAAAATCCAATGAATAAATTTAAATATCCTATATTCAATAATTTTATAACAAAAGATAAATAAACTTTTATATAATATTAATTTATACAAAATAGTTAATAAGATAAACTATTAAATGTTCCACTTGGAACAATAAATTTAGAAAAAAATTAAATTAATTAAAATTATCATTTAAAACAATATCGGAGCAGATATTATGTCCATGTTAGGAAGTTTAGGAGAAAACCTTACAAACACCATGAAAAAGCTAGCTGGAATGAGTGTTATAGATAAGAAGGTTATTAAAGAAGTTGTTAAAGACATTCAAAGGGCTTTAATTCAATCAGACGTAAACATTCAGCTTGTATTAAAATTATCAAAGACAATCGAAAAGCGAGCACTTGAAGAGGAGCCTCCAAAGGGAATAACCCCAAGGGAACATGTAATCACAATCATCTATGAAGAGATGGTCAATCTCCTCGGAAGCGAAGCTCAAGAGCTTAAGATTACAGAAAAGCCATTTAAAATCCTTTTCTTAGGATTGCAAGGTAGTGGTAAAACCACCACCATAGGCAAATTATGCAGATACTTGCAAAGAAAAGGTTTCTCACCAGCTGTCGTATGTACAGACACTTGGAGACCTGCAGCATATGAGCAGTTAAAGCAGCTTACTGAAGAAATGCAAATTCAACTTTACGGAGACCCAGACAATAAAGATGCACTTGATTTAGCTGAAAAAGGTCTTAAACACTTTAAAAATCAAAAAATCATCATCTTCGATACTGCAGGTAGGCATAAGAATGAGGAAGACCTCATCGAAGAGATGAACAAGTTAGACAAGATCATTAATCCAAGCGAATCCATGCTTGTAATTGACGCAACTATCGGTCAGCAAGCAGGGGAACAGGCTAAAGCATTCTCCCAAGCAACTGACATCGGTTCAATCATCATTTCAAAATTAGACGGTACAGCTAAGGGTGGGGGCGCTCTCTCAGCAGTAGCTGAAACTGGTGCGCCAATCAAATTCATTGGTACCGGAGAAGGAATAGATGATTTTGAAGCATTTGACCCTGAAAGATTCATTTCAAGACTCCTTGGAATGGGAGACATCAGAAGCCTTATCGAAAAGGCTGAAGAAGTGATTGATGAGGATGAAGCCACCAAGACCATGAACAATATGCTCAGCGGAAAGTTCACTCTAGTGGATATGAGAAGCCAGTTTGAGATGATGAACAGCATGGGACCTATGCAACAGGTCATGAACATGATTCCAGGGCTTGGAGGAAAGATCCCAAAAGAGGCAAGCCAGATGACCGAGGATAAGATCAATGGATTTAAGATAATCATGTCCTCTATGACTGAAGAGGAAATGCTCAATCCTAAGATAATCAAGCAATCCAGGATTCAAAGGATAGCTAGAGGCGCTGGCGTAGAGGAAAGCGATGTAAAAGAGCTATTGAGATATTATAACAATACCAAAAAGGCTATGAAAGGTATTGGACGAAGAGGAATGGGTGGAGGAGCTATGAATAGGATTATGGGTCAATTTATGAAATAGGCTCCATAATAATAGAAATCATAGATATCCTTTAAAAGACCATAATAAGAAAATCCAAATACCCTTAAAAAGACCAATAATAATAGAATTAAGGACCAATAGGTCCTAAATTTTCTTTTTTTATAAAAATAAAATCATTCTTGTTTTTATATATTTAAAAACATAGCCATTTTAGATATAATCTTATTTTAATTATTTAATCATATTTATTAGAGAGGAATTCAATTGAATCAAGAAATACTAAATAAAGCAGAAGAATTAATAAATCATACAAATGGAAATATCTGTAATCACTGTTTAGGACGTAAATTCTCAGACTGTGTTGAAGGAGATGGAAATGAAGATAGAGGTGCTAAAATAAGACAAGCACTTAATCTAGAGCCTTACAAAGCAAATGAAGATAATCCTGCAAATGATGAAAAATGCCTAATCTGCAATGATTTATTTGAAGACCTCAACACTGTCCTTGATTTGGTGAATGAAAAAATAGATCTCCTTAAGGTGGAATTTGACACCTTTGTAGTGGGATGCAAGCTTCCAAAGGAAATAGTGGAAAAGGACCAAGAGATAAGTGACGAATTTGATTTCAATGTTGAGATAATCAAAAAGGAAGTCAACAGAGAAATCGGCAAGCTCCTTGAATCAAATCTAGAGCAGAATGTAGACTTTGATGGAGAGGATGTCCTTGTAATGGTTGACTTTAGAAGAATATTAAAGGAAGACATTGAAAATCCAATCAAGGTCCGCCTTCAGATAAACCCAATCTTCATAGAAGGAAGATATAGAAAGCTTATCAGAACAATTCCTCAAACCAAATGGCCTTGCAGAAAATGCAAAGGAAAAGGATGCGAGGAATGCAATTTCACAGGCAAGCAGTACCCAGAATCTGTTGAAGAGCTGCTCTCTGAAGTGGTTCTAAAGCACACCAACGGATACGAAGCCAAGTTCCATGGTGCCGGAAGGGAAGATATAGATGTTAGAATGCTTGGAACAGGCAGGCCATTTGTTCTTGAGATAAAAGAGCCAAAGATAAGAAAGATAGACCTTAAAAAGATAGAAGAAGAAGTTGCAATCTCTGCAAAAGGAAAGACAGAATACCTTAATCTCAAGTTTACAGAAAGAAGAAGAAAGGCAGAAATAAAGGAGTCATCTCCAGATACCTATAAGGTCTACAGAGCTCTTGTAAAATGCGAAGATTACATCAAGGAAGAAGACCTTGAAAAGCTTCAAACACTTCACATAATCCAGCAAAGAACTCCTATAAGAGTCTCCCACAGAAGGGCAGATAAGATAAGACAAAAGGAAGTCAAGGAAATAAAGGCAGAATTCATTGACTCTAAGACCTTTGAAATGATCATTAAAACCGAAGGTGGATTGTACATAAAAGAGCTTATCTCTTCAGATGAGGGAAGGTCCAATCCAAGCGTAAGTGAAGTTTTAGGCACTCAAGCCATATGTGCAGAGCTTGATGTGATTGAAGTGGGGATTAAATAATAATCCCTAAAATGTTCTTTTATATTAAATAATAATTCTTCATAAGTGTTCGCCTAAGGACAAACTATTTTTAAAAAACAATAAGTTTATTAACATCTTAAAATATATACTTTATTACTATCAAAAATAGAAGATTAGATTAATGCTGAAATCTAGTCACTAAAATATATGAGAATTTTATTATATTTTTGATATTTTTTTCTTTCAATATATAAAATTTGGATATGTTCTAGTCAATTAAACCTACGATTAGGGCTAAGTCTAAATTAACAACTATATATTGGCTTTTACATGAATAGCTAAACCGAAGGGCTAAAATAATAAAAAAATAACTATTATTGGCTACTAGCTATTTAAAAAGATATAAAATGATGGGTTTTATATTTTAATACACAATTAATTAATTTTAAAGAGGTATAAAAATGCAAAGATCCAGAGGATTTAAAAGTAGAAGTAGAAAAAAATTGACCAAGAAAGTTAGACCTGGTCGTGCTAATCCGATCACCAGAAGAATTCAGCAATTTGAAAACGGTGATATGGTACACATTATCATCGACCCAAGTATTCAAAAAGGCCAACCTCATTCCAGATTCCATGGAAAAACTGCTAAAGTAGTAGATAAAAAAGGTAAAGCTTACATACTTGCATTAAAAGATGGTAATAAAGCAAAAGAATTAATAGTTACTCCAGAACATTTAAAATTACAAGAGTAATTACAATACTCCAAAAAATTTAAAATAAAGAGTGAGTACAATGATTGGGAAAAAAACATTAGAAAGTGAACCGATACCAGCAGCTAAAGTTAAAGAAATATTAGAAGAGTTTTCAGAAAAATATGAGCTCAACTATGAACAGAACTTGACCTTAGCTCATGTGACTAATCTAAATAAACTTTCCCTAGAAGATGCTGAAAAATTAATCGAAGAGCTTGAAGCATTCATGACCCATAAACAAGCAATCCGTGTAGCGGACTTGCTTCCAAGAGACATGGCAGACTTAAGATTAATTTTTGCAAAAGAAAGAAACGCTCCTTCTAAAGAAGATATGGAGCAAATTCTTGAAATTATTGAAAAATATGAAATTTATGTTGAGGAATAATTTTTATTAATCAACACCTTTTTCATATTATATTTTTCTACTTTTTTTACTTTTTTTAACTAATTTTCTTATTTTTACTTATTTAAACTTATTTTATTAAATTCTAACACTTTTAAACTGATTTTCTAACTTTAACTCCTTTTCTACGAATTTTATTAATTTAAACTTATTATGCCCAACAAACTATTTTTAACAATCATTTTCCTGTTTAACTTAAAATTCATTTTTAAAAAAATATAATAAGATTAATATAATATTAAAAAAAAATTCTTAAATAAGAATTTTAATACTTTTAATCAAATTCATATGAATTTTAAGTATTGAAAAAAACATTTAAATAATAATTACAACTTTTAAAACAAAGTTTAAAGAATTATTATTCAAATATTAAACAAATAGAGGAAAAACATGAATTTTAAAACAAAAGGAAGCTTGATTCTTATTTCATTACTTTTCATTTTAATAATAGGTATTGGAATGGCATCAGCATCCGAAGATATAAATACAGATATAGACACGGATTATCAATCTGATAGCATTGATGTGTCTGATGTAAGTTTAAATGATGAACAGATAGCATCTGAGGATAGTTTGCCTAACTATGAAATTGCAAATAAATCCAAGGACAAACTATATGATGAAGGAGAAGAAGAGGAAGGCGGCATAACAAATGACGATGATGATGAAAATTATAGAATTGATGGAATCTATGCAGATTATACAATTACACCGTCTGAAAATGGAACTATCTTTGTTGAAGGAGAAAGAATACAAATAATATTTAATTTTACAGATCAAGACTATGAGCCTGTTTCCGGAGACTGGTTTATTAATTTTTATGGTGAAAGTACAGATGTCGACATATATCATCCATTTGAAGCAACCGGGCTCACCGACTATGTCGTTCCAATTTATTTGCCTCCAGGAGACTATGTCATATTCTTTTATGAAGGCGTGGTTTTTGATGATTTTGGTGGAATAGAAGATGAAGGAACTCAATTAGATGTAACTTTTGAAGATGCAGAAGGAAACCAATTAGATAATCCGGAATTCTCTATCAGAACCAACTACAACAAAAAGGTATATGCAAATCTTACCATAGACTACAGTGTAGCAGAACTTGAAAATCTAGTGGAAGGAGACGATATAACTGCAAAAATAAGCTTAATGGATGAATTCAATAACAAAATGACTGAAAAGGTTAACCTAGAGATTTACAGGAATGGAGAAAACTATGATTCTAAAAAGGTAAACGTTGTAGAGGGCCAAAATAACAACATCATCTTTGAAAACCTTCAGGAAGGAAACTATTCATTGGAAGTTGCAAGCATTGACAGCGTTCCAAAATACACTAACATCATAACAAAAGCAGTCAACTTCACAGTCAAAAGCAACTATGACCCAGACAACTACCAAATCATCCTCAATCCAGAAGATGAGAAAAAACTTGTAGGAGACTCATATGAAATGGGTGTAAAACTACTAAATCCATCTGAAGAAGCAGAAGAAGGAAGCATTGACTTATACCTAAATGGAAACTTTGTAAAAACATTAGAACTTAACTATGATGAAGATGGTTACTCCCACCACATTGTAGAAGGCCTTCAGCTTGGCCCTAACAATGCCACATTCCTATACCAAATCAGAGATGGAGTAAACGTAAGCGAATCAGTAAACCTAATCAGATACGAAACCGAGTCCATCATAGACCTTGAAAGCTCAGATATCATTATCGGTGACGATGCAAAGATCAAGGCCAGCCTAAGTTACCTTGACGGAATCGTCAAAAAGCCAATCAACGAAAACTTCAAGCTTTATATCAAAAACTACGTTGAGGATGAAGATGAGGTCGAATTTGTCTATGATGAAGAGTTTACCATAAAAGGAAGCGAAACAATAACTCTTAGCGACCTAGAGGAAGGAACATACTACATTTCAGCTGTATACAATGGTAAAAACTACAAATACCTAGCAACTGAAGAAGAAAGCACCCTTGAAGTATTCCCTAAGGAAACAAGAGTTGACGCTGTCGCAAGAACCTATTCAACTGAAGAGAATGTTATTGTAGGCATAGAATTAGCTGACCTATCTGGAAAAGCCATAAAAGGCACTGTAAATGTTGTCCTTGACAACAAGACAAGTTACCAAGTAAACACTACCGATGACATCCAACATCCTGTGGAATTGGACCTTGGAAAGTTAGGCTATGGCCTCCACAATATTGAACTAAACTACACAGGAGACGATAGCGAAGGATGGCTTCCAAGCTACAACAATGCAGAATTCCTAGTAATCTATCCAAGCTTCATGAGCATTGAAGATGGAGACGTCACCTCCGGAAGCGACCTGACTGTCAACATAAGCTTGACAGGCCCTGATGATGAAGGAATAAACGGAATCATTACAGTTCGCATTTACGACAATACCGGAAAATATCTAATAAATGGAGACTTCAACACAACAAATGGAGTAAAAAGCATTGAACTCAAAAACATCACTAAGGATTATATCATCTATGGACGCTACTATGGATTGGATACAAGCAAAATAGAAATAGGACCTAGCAATCATTATTTAAGCAGCGAAGCTTATGGATTCATTAGAATAGCTGAAGGGAAAAGCGAAAAAACCGAATATGACCTTGAATTGACCAAGGTAAATGACAACACAGTAATTGCAAGCCTTAAGGACTCCGATTCAAAGCCTGTTGCAAATGCAGAGCTAACAGTAAAAGTGAATGGAGTAGAATCCAAAGCAAAAACAGACAATAATGGAATGGCCAACATTAGCTTCAGCGGAAATTCATCAATCAAGGTAAGCTATACTGATGCAAATAACACAACTGCAAAGGCATCTATGGAAATAATTATCATAAACAATGTTACTGAAAAGATTGTAAACCAAACAGTAGAGGTTCCGGTTGAAATAGAGAAGATTGTCTATGTAAACCAAACCGTGGAAGTCCCTGTTGAGGTTGAAAAAATTGTATATGTCATTCCAAACAGAACAGACACTGCATTCGAATACGAAAACATGGTTACAACTGCAGTGGCATCTGCAGATGGCAGAACAGGAGAATACTTCAATGTCAGACTAATAGACGCAACCGGTAAGCCATTAGCCTACAAGCCTATTAAAATAGGATTCAATGGAGTCGTATACGACCGTACAACCGATGCAGACGGAAGAGCAAAACTTCAAATAAACCTCGGTTATAAGGGAGATTACACCTTTGCAATAGGATTCCTTGGAGATGACAATTACACTGGAGCATTTGAAGTAGCTAAGATAACTGTAAAACTTCAAAAGCCACAGTTAAGCACTGCAAGCAAAACATATAAGGCAAGTGCAAAGACAAAGACATTGACTGCCACCTTCAAGAGCGAACATGGAAATACAGTAAGTGGCAAAAAGATAAGCTTTACAGTAAACGGAAAGACATACAGCGGAACTACCAATTCAAAAGGTATAGCCAGCGTAAATGTAAGCCTATCCAAGAAAGGAACTTATAGCTTTACTGTAAAATGGGCAGGTAATGATCAATTTGCATCTGTAACAAAGAGTGGAAAATTGACCATTAAATAAAAATAGTTTTGTTAATCCGAATAGAAACAAGAAATAGATTTAATTGAGTCTTAGAATTATTTCTAAGATTCATTTTTAATTTTTTTAATTTAAAAACAAGTGAAAACAACTCATTATAAGTTAATTTAAATTAATTTAATGAAGCAATTTTTCTAAGACCAAATTATTAGATTAATTTAAATTAATTTCATAAAATTAGAACAAATATTCGCTGAAAAATTAATTAAAAAATTAATAAAATTAGAAAATTATAATCAAATTTGATTAAAAATAAGTAAATTTACACTTAAAATACTTATACTATTAAACTAATACTTATTATATTAATAAAAAAATGATTTGTTAAATACTCGAAATAAATATAATTTAAAAAAATTAATAAGAATACAAAAAGATTAATAACAAATGTTTAACAAATTAATATAAAAAGAGAAAAATATTATTAGATTAAAAAAAATTGAGGACAATTATTAGAGGTGAAAATATGGATAATCCAAACATTGATAATCCTGCTCCAAAGAAAGAAGAAAATGTGATTATATTAGATTATCTTAAATTTGGATATATAAATCCCGAAAGACCAACTGCTCGTGGAAAGCCAATTGCACAAGCTCTTGGCGTTGATAAATTCACATTAATCGAAGTCACACCAAAACAAGGAATTGATTTGGAAATTCATGAAAAAGTTTACATAGGTTCTGGAAAAAGAGACAAGATCAACCGAGTAAAGGGATTGCTTGATTATGAAAAGCTTACTGCTACAAGCAGAATCGAATTGGAATATGCAATTAAGGAAATCATCCAATCAAAAGAGGAGATTTACATTAAGTTCTTTAATGAAATAGATTCCTTAAACATCAAGATGCACAAGCTAGAGCTTATTCCAGGAATCGGCAAGAAACATACTCAAATGATTCTTGAAGAGCGTAAGAAAGAGCCTTTCAAAGACTTTGAAGACCTAAAGAAGAGAGTCCCTCTTCTTGGAGATCCTGTTGACATGCTTGCAAAAAGAGTAAGCCTTGAACTCGACACCACACAAGTGAAAAGAGGCAAGAAAAAATACTATATGTTTACTCAAGTTCCAAGCAAACATCCTTCCAATAAAAAGAGATATAGAAGAGGAAGAAACAACAGAAACAGGAACAACAGAAACAGAAAGCCAAATAAAAATAGGAATAAAAAACCTAATAATAAGGCTAATAATAAAGCAACTAATAAACCAAAAACAGAATGAGCTTGCTCATTCTAACTTTTCTTTTTTTACAATCATTATTTTAAAAAAATTTTGAAATATCTTATAATTATTGAAATATCTTAAAGTCTTAAAAACCGTCTGACTCTTTTTAAATAAGGGGATTAATTAAAATTCTAATTTTAAGGTGATTAATTGAAGGAAGAAATATCATTAGCAAAGCAAACCAAAAGGATACTTCAGGAAAATGATATTAAGTTAAACAAGAACCTTGGACAGAATTACCTTATCGACGACTTTAAAAGAAAGAAAATAATCAATTATGCAAATCTAACAAAGGAGGATACAGTCCTAGAGATTGGCCCCGGAATAGGAACTCTTACAATAGAGCTTGCTAAAAGAGCAAAAAAAGTAATTGCCATAGAGCAAGACGAGACTATTTTTAATATCCTTAAAAAACGTCTAGAAAAGGAAAAAATCAATAATGTTGAGCTTATAAACGGCGATGCAGTTAAAGTAGACTTTCCAGAGTTTAATAAGATAGTCTCAAACCTCCCTTATCAGATATCCTCACCTATCAGCTTCAAGTTCCTTAATCACGACTTTGACCTTGCTATACTCATGTATCAGAAGGAATTTGCAGACAGAATGAATGGAAAGGTGGGAACAAAGCAATATTCAAGACTTAGCGCAATGCTATACTTTAAGGCAGATGTCAAGTTCTTAACAAAGGTATCTCCAGAGTCATTCATTCCATCTCCAAAGGTAGATTCGGCGGTTATCCAACTTAAGCCAAAGAATATTGATTCAATAAGAATCAATGATAAGGAATATGAAATAGATAAAGAAACATATAAGACATATTCGAAAGTGGTTAAGGCATTGTTCCAACACAGAAACAAGAAGGCAAGAAATGCATTGATTGATTCCAGACATATAATTGGCTTTAAAGATAAAAAGGAATTAAAAAGCATTTTAAACGATTTGGAAGATGAAAATCCAAGAATAAAAGAAATACTATTAGAGCGAACCATTAATTTAGCTCCAGAAGAGATTATGGAACTAACTATACTCTTAAAAGACCAATTATAAATAATTAATTGAATATTGATTAAAAATTCTAATTAATCTAACTACTCTAAATATCTTATCAAACAAATTTACAGGCAAAATTATGAGAATGGGGAAATTTGAAATAGAAACAGATGATTTAGTATACATCCCTTCAGATGACACTTTTCTATTAGCTGAAAACCTTGAGATAAAGGAAGGCCAAAGTGTCCTTGAAATAGGAACAGGATCAGGGCTTGTCTCTATGTATGCAAGTCTACTAACAGATGATGTAACAGCAACAGACATCAACTACAATGCCCTTGAGCTTGCTGAGAAGAACTTCAAGCTAAACGATATCAACACAATAAGGCTTGAGTTCGGAGACCTATTTGAGCCTGTAAAAAATGAGAAGTTTGATGTAATTCTATTTAATACCCCATATCTGCCTACCGATACTGATGACATTATTGATGATGATTTGAATTATGCATTTGACGGTGGAATAGATGGAAGAAAAGTCATAGATAGATTCATTAATGAAGTGTCACATTATTTAAATGATGGAGGAATTGTCCAGATAATTCAGTCCTCATTATCCAATAATGATAAGACATTGGATATGTTTGATAGGAATGGATTTATTGCAGAAATAGCTAAAAGCGAAAGCTTTTTCTTTGAAGAGATTGTTCTGATTAATGCCTATAAGATTTAAACCATTTCAATTTTCAGACTGATTATTATTTTTATGATAATATGAAAACTAAAAACACCAAAACAAGACCACAATTAACAAAAGACCTGAAAAGTGAAGACTTCATGGAATACTATTTTTTAAAGGAAGAGTTAAAGGAATTCTGTAGAAGAGAAGGATTGAAGATTGGCGGTAGTAAAAATCAGTTAGAGGAAAGAATCATTTACTATCTGGATACTGGCAAATCATTAGATGAATCTGTCAAAGATGGAAATAAAACCAAAAATCACAAATCTGTCAAAGATGATAATAAAACTAAAAATTGCAATCATAAAATCAGTAATTCTGATTCTCAAGAAATCACATTGGATTCCATTTTAGGTGAGAACTTCAGATGCAGTGAAGATAAACGGGAATTCTTTGAAAGGGAAATAGGAAAAGGATTTAAATTCAAGGTAAAATTCCAAAGATGGCTGAAGGCAAATCCTGATAAAACATATCAGGATGCAATCAATGCCTACTATGAATTGCAGAACTCCAACGAGAAAACCAAAATAGACAGGCAATTCCAATACAACCAATACATACGGGATTTCTTTGAAGACAATGAGGGCAGATCCCTGGATGATGCAATTAAATGTTGGAAATACAAGAAAAGTCTTAAAGGCCATAACCGGTATGAAGACTCTGATTTGAAAATATTGAAATCATAAGAAAATATTTAAAAATTTGAAAATCATATTTAATCATATAATCTAACAAAATCAGCAAATTGAGAGGATAGGATGAATTTGGAAGAGAGAAATTCAAGGGAAATAGAGGAGTTCTTCAAATCAAAAGGAGTGAAAGTGGTAGGTTTTGCTAGTCTTGAAAACATTAGAAATGTTCCTAAGGAGTATCCAAACAGCATTTTAATAGGGATTCCAATTGAAAAGGAAGCATTGAAAACCATCTATACCAATGACCAATCATTGTATGTTGAATCCATGAAGGAAGTGGCTCAAAAACTGAATGACATTATCCTTGAAGGTGAGGATTACATCAAAAACACCATGAATTACAATGCCTTGGCCATTTCAAGAGAAAGGGTGGCGGGGGAATTGAAAGACCTTGCCAGCAAGATTCCCCATAAGACAACCGGAACAAGATCTGGACTTGGATGGATAGGAAGATGTGCATTGCTCATCAGTCCGGAATATGGTGCCGCACTTAGACTCTCTACATTGCTTACAGACATGCCCATTAAAGTGGGAACACCTATAGATGACTCCTTATGTGAAGATTGCACAGACTGCCAGGATGCATGTCCTGTAGATGCGATAAATGAAGTGAAATGGAACTCAAGGCGAGAAAGGGAAGAGTACTTCGATGCGGAAAAGTGCTTTGAGTTCATAAAGAAGGAAATGAAAAGAACAAACGGCAAGAGCTTATGCGCCAAATGTGGTCTGGCTTGCCCTTACACTAAAGAATACTTAGGAATAGAAACCGACAGGAATCTAATTAAGGAAATATGATTTAAAATTTAATTAAAATTTATTTAATTCTTTAAATAGGAGTTTTTAGGGGGTTTTACTATTTTTAATGGAAGTCCATTAGATTTTTACAAAGAAGAACTGCCAAGATTCATGATTTTATCAAGAAACATTTTGAATTATTTGAAAGAAGGAAAAACACTTGAAGAAGCTTGTGCCAAGGCAGGTGTTGTTCAAAATGAGCTGAATATTTGGAAGCTTTGGGCGGATAAAGGTTTGCAGCCCTATAAAGATTTCTTTAGAGAAATTGAAAATTATAGATGATTTTTCCAGAATCCTATTTTATAAATGTCTGAAAAAATGCAATTTGAAAAAATAATTAAAAATAAAATTTTAAGAAAATAAAAAGAATTTAAAAAAAAGAAGAAATAAAATTTAAAGAAAAAAAGAATTTAAAAAAAAGAAGAAATAAAATTTAAAGAAAAAAAAGAATTTAAAAAAAAGAAGAAAAGAAAATTTATTATTAAAGAATAATAAATTCTATTGGATTTCAGCATTGAATACTAATGCTGCAGGGCCTTTCATAAATGCACCAAGCTCACCATCTTCCTCATAGACCTCAAATTCAAGGTCTCCTCCAGGTAAGTGGAGAAGTACATTCTTATCAAAAAGACCTAATTTTACACCGGCAAGGGCTGTTGAAGTTGCACCGGTACCACATGCAAGGGTAACGCCAGCTCCTCTTTCCCAAGTTCTCATTTTTCCTTCATTTTTGCTTAAAACCTCAACAAAATGAACATTGATCTTTTCAGGGAAAACTTCATGGCATTCAATGGCCGGTCCGTATTTGTCAATATCAATATCATCTACATTGTCTACAAACAAAATGGCATGAGGGTTTCCCACATTTACGCAAGTTGCCTTGAAAGTGGTATCTATCACATCCAAATCCCCATCAACGAATTCATCTGTATCAGCAATCATAGGAATTTCAGGGACCTTGAATGTGGATTTGCCCATATTTACCTTAAAGAGAACAGGCTCTCCGTCCTCTACAGTTATCTCAATGGTTTTGATACCTGATTTGGTTTCAACAGTCATTGTTTCCTTTTCCACAATCTTGTTTCTGTAGACAAAGTCTCCAAAGCAGCGAATGCCGTTTCCGCACATTTCAGCTTCAGATCCGTCAGGATTGAACATTCTGTATCCAATGTCAGCGACGTCTGATGGGACAACGAACAATACTCCGTCTCCCCCTACACCAAAGTTCCTATGACATAACTGTCTGCATGCTTCTGGCTTATCTGCTTCTTTGATTTGTTCTCCTTTACTTTCATCAATTATAGGGAAATCATTACCGATTCCATGCATTTTAGAGAATTTTAAACCTTTTAAATCTACCATAATAACACCTAATTTGATAATGTACTTTTCTATTTACAAGCACCTATTTTAAATAATCCATCTATTTCAAGTGTTCTGGAATGGATTGCTTTTCAAATATGTCATCAAAGGTCTGTGCTTCACGAATAACAAAGGATTCTCCGTTTTTAACAAGGATCTCTGCTGGAAGCGGTCTTGAATTGTAGTTGGAAGCCATGGTATAACCGTATGCGCCAGCATTCAATATTCCTAATATGTCACCTTCCTCAATATCTGGAAGTGGTCTGTCCCTTGCAAAGAGGTCTCCTGATTCACAGACATTACCAGCAACGTCTACAGTTTGGGTAGGCTCTTCATTCATCTTGTTTGCAACTACAATGTGATGGTAGGAATCATACATGGCAGGTCTAAGAAGAGTGTTGAATCCTGCATCGACTCCGATGAATTTTCTATAACTTTCCTTTACGCTGTTTACTTCAACAAGTATTACAGAAGCGTCACCTACAATGTATCTTCCAGGTTCAAGGTATAAAATAGGTTCTCCCATGTCAAACTCTTCTAATTTTTCTTTGAATAATTTTATATTTTCCTCTGCAAAGTGCTCTAAGTCTAAAAGCTCTTCTTCTGGAGTGTAAGGAATACCGACTCCTCCACCGAAGTCAATAAACTCAAAGTCAATTCCAGCTTCTTGGTGGACCTTACCTGCAATGTTCATTGTAGATTCTATAGCTAATTTGAATGGTTCCGGGTCAAGAATGCCTGAACCGATGTGAGAGTGCATACCTACAGGCTCGAATCCTAATTCCTTAGCTAATTTGTAAATCTCTACAGCTTCGGTTTCCATAATACCGAATTTACTCATTTCCCCACCAGTGATACAATGACCGTGGTGGCCTGCACCTACCATAGGGTTTACTCTGAAAGAGATCTTTTTACCTTGTGGATCGATGCTTTCAGCTAACCTTTTAAGGGCAGAGACGGAATCGATGTTTAGGATAACGTCTTCGCTGTTTACATAGTCCATCTCATCGTTTCTAATGTTGTTTCCTGTAAAGAGTATCCTGTCTCCGGAAAATCCCATCTTTTTACAGATATAGACTTCTCCAGGGGAAACTGCATCGATACAGCATCCTTCCTCTTCGAGGATTTTGAGCACTGCAATGTTTGTATTTGCTTTGCATGCATAGAATACTTTAAATTTAGGATAAAATTTAGTAAAAGCATTATAAAATCTGTTGTAGTTGTCTCTAACTCTTTCTTCGTCTATTACATAGATAGGAGTGCCATACTCTTCTACAAGTTCACAAGCATCAGCACCGCCAATATCTAAATGGCCTTTGTCGTTTGTCTTTATGTTTAAATCCATAATTAGCCTCCATGAAAATATTAAAATTATACTGCAATAATCTTAAAAATAAGTTTTCAATAAATGTCTATTTAAACTAATATATAAAATTATTTAAGGAACTTGAATATCCGACTAGAAAAAACTAAATATTTTATTAATGAAATCCAAATAAAATAACTATTAGGTTTAAAGTTTTCTAGAATAAATTAATTAAAGGTTTAAATTTTTTATAATAAACTTAATAAAGGTTTCAGCTTTTTTAGAAAAAACTTAATTAAAACAATAGAAATGTGATAATATGACAAATAGAAAAGACTGGGGATTGACAGTAAGAGGGATAGTTCAACAGGAAGATAAGATATTAATCCTTAGAAGACATCCCAAGTCAAGAAACAATCCTAATAAATACGAGCTTCCAGGAGGAAAAGTGGATCCCGGAGAATTCTTTGATGAAGCATTGATTAGGGAATTCAAGGAAGAAACCAATCTTGATGTAAATATAGTGAGCTTATTTGAGACAGTACAAGATGAATTCATAAGTAGAAGAACCAATCAGCCGATAAGCACTGTTCAGTTAATGATGAATCTTGAGATAATGGGCGGAGAAGTGGAAATAAGTTCAGAGCATGATGATTTTAAGTGGGTGAGCATAGAAGAGTTGAAGGAGCTTTATAAAAATGATATGGTTACACCTACATTAAGATTGACTTTAGAAAAAAGAGATTTTAAGATTTAAATATCTTAAATTTATTAATTTTATTTTTAATGAACTTTTAACAAAAGATTTAGAGAATGAAAGAACTTTATCTAAGTAAATAACTTCACCCAACTAAAGAACTTCATCTGAATGGAGCAAATATATAAAAAAAGCATTATTTTTCAATTACAGCCTCGATATAAGGATTAAAGAACTTCTGAAGCACTTTAACGATAGGCCCAATTATTACAGCTGAAATTATGGTTCCTTCACGGACTCCTGCAAGGTAGCCTAGGAAAACTATTGAAAGAATAGCTGCTGTAAGCACTAATGATGTATCAAAGAAAGGTTTTACCTTAGGAAACTCCTTATTTAGAACCTTTGAAATAGCCACAATGATTCCATCGGGAGGAAGAAAGACCACCTCTGTTTGAACCTCAAGCAATACGCCAAATGCAACAACCACACAACTTAGCATAAGGACGGCAAACTGGCTAATGTAGTTTGTAGGATTTAAAAAAGTTACAAGCGTCATTGAAAAGTCAATTGAAAGGGAGAAGATTGTTCCTACAATTATCTGAAGATACTGTCTCCTTTCAAAGTCTCCCCTAAGGAGGATTATCTGAACAAGTATGAATATAACATTAAATATCAAACAGACTGTTCCAACGCTCATATTCAAGATAAGGCTTGAAACATATGGAAGGCAGATGATTGGAGATGTTCCCAGATTTGCCTTGATTGATATTGAGGCCCCTAATGATATTAAAAACAGTGAAAATAGGTAAATGACATACCTGTTGATTCTTTTTATTTCCATGTTAATTAATTTATTTGGAAGTCTTTAAATAATTTTTTAAAAAATTTAAATAAAAGAAGCAAAAAGTAAAATTGGTAAAGAATTTTTTAAAAAGAATAAAAAGAATAAAAAGAAAAAAATCTAGTTTCAAAAGAAACTGGAACAAAAAAAATAAATAAAAAAGAAGAAAATCTAGTTTCAAAAGAAACTAGAACTTAAAATTAAATTATAAGGAAGAAAAAACCTTATCAAGAGCTTCAACAAGTGCATCAATCTCTTCCTCTTTAACTACAAGAGGAGGTGCAAACCTTAATACATTACCTGCTGTACAGTTGATTAAGAATCCTTCTTCAAGCATCTTTCCAACTATATCTGCTCCTTCAAAGTTTAATTCAAGCCCTACTAAAAGACCGGAACCTCTTACATCAGTTATGAAGTCGTATTTGTCTTTAAGAGGAGCTAATTTTTCCTTAAAGTATTCTCCCATCTTTTTACTGTTTTCTACAATATTCTCTTCTTCGAATGCATCAAATACTGCATTTGCAGCTGCACCTGCAAGAGGGCTACCTGCAAAGGTTGTACCGTGGTCTCCCGGTACAAATCCGCCAGCTACATCCTCTTTGGCCAGAAATGCAGCCATTGGGAATCCTCCGCCGATTCCTTTTGCAACAGTCATTATATCTGGCTCAAGGCCAAATAATTCATGTGCAAACAATGCTCCGCATCTTCCAAATCCTGATTGGACCTCATCTGCAATGATTAGGATTCCTTTTTCCTTGCATAAGTCATTCAATCCTTTGTAGAACTCTTCTGAAGCAACATGAACTCCACCTTCACCTTGAACAGGTTCAATGATGATTGCTGCAGTTTGATCTGTGATTGCTTCCTTAACGCTGTCCAAATTGCCGAATTCAACTTTCTTAAATCCTTTTGGCAGGTTTTCAACATAAGGTGCGCTGTATTCAGGGTGATCAGTTACAGAAAGGGTAAGGATTGTTCTTCCGTGGAAAGAGTCTCCACAGTATAGGACCTCATGCTTGCCGCTGTATTTGATTGCAAGCTTGATTGCTCCCTCATTGGCTTCAGCTCCAGAGTTTGCAAAGAATATTCTATCAAAGCCAGTTGCATCCACCAATCTTTTGGCATAAACTGTTGCAGGTTCGTTATAATAGATGCTTGATACGTGAATAAGCTTTCCTGCTTGCTCTTGAATTGCGCTTACAAGCTTAGGATGGTTGTGACCTAAGCAGTTTACAGCAATACCTGCTAAAAAGTCCAAATACTCGTTTCCATCTATGTCCCATACTTTTACTCCTTCTCCATGGTCAAGGACTATTGGGACCCTGTTAAATGTATTAATGAAATATTTATCTTCAATATCAATGATTTCCTGTGTATTCATAAATAATAACTCCTTAAATTTTTTTTTTTAATTGATTAAATTAATTGAATTAAGTTAATTTATTGATTAAAATAAGAGTTTAACACAATTATATTTATAGTTTATAATATAAAAAAATAATTAAAGATAATGTTTTGTAATACTTTTCATAAGATGATAAATATAAGCAATAATTTGAGGATAAAAAAATTTAAACAACTAATTGTGTTGATTGATTTGGTGATAGGATGGCTAGAATAATACTTGGCAAGACTGGACTTGAAATAGAGAAAAACGGATTTGGAGCACTCCCTATTCAACGTGTTGACTTTAATGAAAGTGCAGAGATTGTTCGAAAGGCTTACAATAACGGAATAAACTTCTTCGACACTGCAAGAGCATATACAGATAGTGAAGAAAAACTTAACTATGCATTTAAAGGATTCGATAAAGAGTTTCCACGAGAAAGCATCATTATTGCAAGCAAGACCCAAGGGGAAAACAGAAGAGACATTGAAAAGGATATCAAGACTAGTCTTGACAATCTAGGAACCGACTATATAGACCTTTATCAGATACACAACCCATCATTCTGCCCTACAGAAGGGGACGGAAGCGGAGCATACGATGCATTGTTCGACCTCTACGATGAGGGAACAATAAGACATATAGGATTCACCTCCCACAAATATGAACTTGCAGAAGAAGCAATCCACAGCGGATTATACGAAACCATACAGTTTCCTTTCTCTTACCTTACAGGGCCAAAGGAGCTTGCAATTGTGGAGATGGCAAGGGCAAACAATATAGGATTCATTGCAATGAAGGCAATGAGCGGAGGGCTTATCAGAAGCTCTAAGGCAGCATTTGCATACATCAATCATTTTGATAATGTTGTTCCAATATGGGGAGTTCAAAAACTAAGCGAACTTGACGAATTCCTATCATATATGGCAGACGACACCAAATTAGATAAGCAACTTGAAGAGATAATTGCAAAGGAAAGAGAAGAATTGCAGGGAGACTTCTGCAGAGGCTGCGGATACTGCATGCCATGCCCTGAAGACATTCAAATATTCATCTGCGCAAGAATGTCATTATGGATTAGAAGGTTCCCAGCTGAACCAAACCTAAATGAAGAGACTCAAGAGAAGATGAGAAAGATAGAGGACTGCACAGAATGCAGGCAATGTGTCATGAAATGTCCATATGAACTTGACATTCCAGAGCTTTTAAAGAAGAACTATGAGGATTATAAAAAGATCCTATCTGGAGAAATTAAGGTTTAAATTTATTAAATTAGGTTTAAAATAGTGAAAAAGAAAAAACCTTAACTTTTAGGAATAAATAGTGAAAATTAAATAGATAAAGAAAAAACTTAACTTTTAGGAATAAATAGTGAAAAATAAATAAAAACTAGAATTAAAAAAATATTAAAAAAGAGTGAAAGGTCTAAAAAAAAGAATAAAAAATGGAATTAAAGAATTCTGCGAATTTTAAGTAAAGTAAGGAATTAAAGAATTCCAAAGGCTTCAAGCATTGATTCTAAACCCAATAGAATAATAGCGATTCCGCCGATAATTTCAATATAATCAGCATACTTGATTGCATAGTTTGTACCATATGTTCCTAAGAGAAGCCAAGCAACAACGGCTATCAAACTCAATATAAGCAAAACAAATGAATTAACACCTGCTATTACACCTTCAGATGATAGAATAAGGTTTTCAATGTTTCCAAAAATAAGCAATGCAGTGAATGGAGCATAAGGTTTCCAATCCATCTTATCCACCCCTTATGTTCCTAACAGCCTCATAAACAGCTTGAAAACCTAAAAGAAATATTGCAAGACCGCCAATAAAATTAATAAGATTGGAATATTGTATTGCAACATCAGTAATGACTGTACCGATTACAAACCACATAATAACTACAAGAATACTTAATCCACCTAAAATCTTAGGATCCACTCCCTGTACAACTCCTTGGGAAGATAAAATCAAGTTCTCTATATTCCCAAAAATGATTAACCACATAAATTGCATATATTGTTCTAACATATTTTCTTATATATAAATAGTTATATTTAAAATTTTTTAGAAAGCGATAAATCACTGAATAAAACAGAAAAAACTAAAATTAAATTGAATATGAAAAGACTGGAAAAAATAATTTTAAATATTAAGTTAAATAAAATATAAATAGTATTTTTAATATGTTTTAAACAAGATATTATGTTTCAAACAACTAAAAAAATAACTAATTCATTAAAAGACAATGAAAAGTGATTATAATGAAAAAGGCAATTATTGAAACTGAAAAAGGAGATATCGTATTGGAATTATTCCCTAACGAAGCTCCTGGAACTGTAGCAAACTTTGAAAAATTAGCAAACAGCGGATTCTATGACGGATTAACCTTCCACCGTGTAATTCCTGACTTTGTAATCCAAGGAGGATGTCCAAGAGGAGACGGTACCGGAGGACCTGGCTGGACCATCAAATGTGAAACCGAAGGAAACCCACACAAACATGGAACCGGAGCATTATCCATGGCACATGCAGGTAAGGACACTGGAGGAAGCCAGTTCTTTATTACCCACAGTCCGCAACCTCATTTAGATGGTGTTCACACCGTATTTGGACAAGTTATCGAAGGAATGGATGTTGTAAATGCTATCCGTCCTGGAGATAAGATGCTAAAAGTTACTGTTCAAGGATAAATCCAAGCAGTTTAACTCTAACTTATTTTTAAATAGATCTGGGAAGTTTTTAACTCTTTTTATATATAAGAGTTTTTAACTCATCCTTTTTATTAACAAATTTAAATTACTCTTTTTTTATTAAAAATCATATAATATAATATTTATCCAGTAAACTAGATAATAATATATAAAAGACTATCCAGTAAACTAGATAATAATATATAAAAGACTATCCAGTAAACTAGATAAGAAAGATATAAATTTGTAAAAATAAAAATTCATAAAAAAAGTCCTTCATAAAAATAAAAACAGAAATTAAAAGATAAATAAGATTAAAATAACAAAAAAATAAAAATTCAATAATAAAAAGTAAAAAAATAGAAAAGGGACTTTCTCACAACCCCCAATAAAATTTTTGGTCAAGGTTTTTTGGCCGAAGGCCAAAAAAGCTTGAGTCATAAATCACCATTTTCTCTTTCAACCAATTCAAGGTCATCCGGATTTCTAATCATATAGCCGCATTCATGGCATTTATATGTATTGAAATTGATCTCTTCAAGTGCTTCGGAACCACATCTTGGACATCTTGCCATAGTACACCCTCCTTTAAATGAATAATTATCCTATATTTTGCGTTATTTAAATAGTTTTCTAAATGATTCTTTAATCTTAAAAAAGATAATAACATAAAGAATTCTTTAAATAATTCATTAATTAAGTTAATAAAATTAAAAATATATAATAATTTCAACATAAATTCTAATCATGAAGGTCTTAAAGATAGCAATTATCATGCTTATTTTAATCATATCTCTGGGAGCGGTTTCAGCAACAGAGAATTTTAATAATGATTTAAGTGATAATGGACTAAACGATAACACATTAAGCGACAACAGCTTAAATGAAAATACCTTAAGCGACAACACTTTAAGTGATAAAAGCTTAAGCGAAAGCACAATCATCCAAAATGATCATGATAATTTAAAAGATACAAATAATAATGATAATAATAAAGCTCTAAAAGATCCTGCGAAGACATTTACAGACTTACAAATGGAAATAATAAATGCAAGTGACCTTTTAGAATTGACAGACGACTATAAATACAACAATGAAACTGACAATATCACATTAACAATCTCTAAAAGCAATTTCGTAATTAACGGAAATGGCCATACAATAGACGGAGACAATCAATGTGGCATTTTCCAAATCAACGGAACTAACATAACCCTAAAAAATCTCAATATAATAAATGCAAACTCTACAAAGGACAGCGCCCTATTACTCAACCCAGGCTCTGAGCTTGAGACAAACAATGTAACCTTCATCAACGACAGCTCAGACAAAAGAGTAATATTTGCATTTGGAGCAAAATATACAAGCAATAATGATAAGTTTATAGACTGCACATCCCTCAATGATGGAGTAATAAACTCATACCTTGGTGAAATAACTATCAACAACGGATATTTTGAAAGCTCCAAGCCATTGGACTGGGCTTTCGTCAACAGTTTGGGAAATTCCTCAATCTACGTTTTAAACACAACATTTGCAAATACCACCTCCAAATACGCTACAGCAATCAAGGGAGATCGAGAAACAGTAATTCATGATTCTAAATTCATTAATCTCTATGCAAACCTTACTGCAGGAGCAATAGGATTAAAAAGAATTGAAGAGGCTGAAATTGACAATTGCACATTCATTAATGTGAGTTCACAAAAAAATGGAGGGGCAATATTCCTTGACATATATTCAGATAGCGAAGACGTACCAATAATGATTTCAAGATCCTCCTTTGTTAATTGCTACAGCGAATTCGGAGGAGCAATCCTCTCTTTAGGGGGAAAAATCACATTGGAGGAAGACAATTTCACAAACAATGGGGCATTCTTTGACGGAGGAGCAATCTATTCTTCCTTCTCACAGCTTACAATTTCACAGACAATCTTTGACAATAACTCTGTAGAATTAGATGATGATAGAGGTTCCTTTGGAGGGGCAATATTCTCTGACATTAGCGCATTGATTATATTGAATTGCAGCTTCAGCAACAATAACGCCCAAACTGGAGGAGCCCTATATACATATGATTCAGGCTACTACATTGCAAACTCCACTTTCAAAGACAATACCAACAAAGAGAGTGAGTTTGATGATATCTTCACAGACTTCGATGGGGAAATCGCCACACTTGAAAACAATAGCTATAGCGGAGAGGATTCAATATGCCTGAACAACGAAAGGTATGAATCAGTAATCGCCGTTTCTGGAATGAACTTTACCCTCATAGAAAATGAAATCAATGTGACAAACCCTCCTCGGAAATTTGACCTACGTGAATGGGGATGGGTGACTCCAGTTAAAAACCAAGGCTACATGGGTTCATGTTGGGCATTTGGAACTGTAGGAGCTATAGAATCTTCAATATTAAGATTTTTAGGCCTTGAAATGGACATCTCTGAAAACAACATGCAAGACAGCTTATTGCAATATTATCGCTATGGAACCCTAGGAGCAGAAGAAGGGGGAGAGTATAACCTAGGCCCTTCCTATGCATTAAGTTGGTTTGGAGTATTCCCTTCAGAATATGACGTTTACGATGAGCTTGGAAAGATTTCAGCAATAATCGCAACAGATGACAGCATCCATTTGCAGGACGCAGTCTTTGTGCCTCCTCTTATGAATTCCACTGACAAGGATAAATTAAAGCAATCCCTTTTAAAATATGGCGCTTTAGCAGTAAGCTACTATGCCGAAACCGATGAACCTGGATTAAATGAGAATACCTCATCACAATACAGCCTAAAAAATGATAGTAACCATCGCGTTCTTTTAGTGGGATGGGATGATGACTATTCCAAGGACAATTTCTATATGACCCCTCCAGGAGACGGAGCTTGGATAATCAAAAACAGCTGGGGAGAAGAATTAGGAGATAAGGGATACTATTACATATCCTATTATGACGCAAGTTTTGCAACCCTAGTGCCTTCTGTCGGATTCCCAATAATGAATACAGTCATTTACAATAAAAACTATCAATATGACATCGGAGGCACATTGGAATTCACTGATATGGGAAATGAATACGTCAATGAATTTGAGGCTTTGGAAGATGATTTCATTGCAGCAGTCGGAACATACTTCATTGATGCTGGCGTCGATTACAACATAGAGATCTATGTCAATGATGAATTGAAATACAGCCAAGATGGAACTTCACCATTTTTTGGATTCCATACAATCCAATTGGATTCATATGTCCCTATCAAGGAAGGGGATGAATTTGACGTTAAGATCACATCAGACTGCATTCCAATTTTAGAAAGTGGAAGACAGCATTATATAGAAAACAAGTCAGCTGCAAATCTAAATGGAGAATGGGTAGACCTTACCAGTGACGGGAAAGTCTGTGCTATAAAGGTATATACTACAGATGAAGACAAGAAAAAGGAATCTTCTAGAATCAATACAAGAATAGACTGTAAAAACATGACAACCACTGCAGTGGCATCTGAAGACGGCAGAATAGGAGAATACTTCCAAGTTACTTTAAAAGACGAAAACGGAACTGCTTTAGCCAATAAACCAATAAAGATAGGTTTCAATGGAAGGGTCTATGATAGAACAACAGATGAAAACGGCAGTGCAAAGCTACAGATAAACCTTGCTTACAAAGGCACATACACCTTTGCAATAGGATTCTTAGGAGATGAGGAATACCTTGGAGCATTTGAAGTTGCTAAGATTACTGTAAAAGTACAGACCCCTAAATTGACTGCCCCAAATAAGTCATATAAGGTAAGTGCAAAGACAAAAAGCCTTACTGCAAGCTTCAAGACAGCAAACGGAAAGGCCGTAAGCGGTAAAAAGATAAGTTTCACAGTTAATGGCAAAACATACTCAGCTAAAACCAATTCCAAAGGAACTGCTACTGTAAATGTAAGCCTAAACAAGAAGGGAACTTATAGCTTTACTGTCAAGTTTGCAGGTGACGATACATTTGCTACTTCTAGTGCAAAGGCTAAATTGACATTAAAATAGATTCAATAAACCTTTTAAGTTAAAAAAAGGCTAAATTATTTTTGATAATTTAGTCTTTACTTTTATTTTTTTAAATAAAAAATAATCTCAATTATCTTTTTTTTAAATAAAAAATACTGCCAAATATCTTTTTCTAAATAGAAACTACACCCAATTATCTTTTTTTAAATAAAAAATACTGCCAAATATCTTTTTCTAAATAGAAACTACACCCAATTATCTTTTTTTAAATAAAAAATACTACCAATATCTTTTTTTAACTAGAACTACTATTTATTCTTAAAAAAATTTAAATATTCATTACTCTTTTTTCATAATTCATATTATTTTATCAAGAAAACACCAATTTTAGATTAAAAAACTGGCAAATTCAAAGAATTATTTAAAAAAAATTATATAATAATAAGAATATAGCAAATATTATGTTATTCGAAAAGGAAAATACCGAGGAAAAGATTATAAGAGCCACATTCGATATTGTTCAAAGGGAAGGATTACAAAAGGCAACAACTAAAAAGATAGCTGCTGAAGCAGGTGTAAATGAAGTAACTATTTTTAGAAAGTTTGAAAACAAAAAGAACCTCATAAAAAAGACTAAAGAATATTATACCAATCAGCTCATCGCCAAACTAGAGGAAAGCTTTGAATTTAACGAAACCGACAGCATTGAAGAATATCTTAAAAGAAGCTTCAATAAGATTTTAGAATTTTCAGAAGAGGATTTCAACATAATCAGAGTTGCAATGCAGGAAGTTAAGAATGATGATGACAAAAAGCTCCTTATCACTACAATTACAGACACAATAATAAACAAATTGGATGAGTTCTTTAAATTGCAATTGGAAAAGGGAACAATTAAGGATCTTAATTCCAAAGCAGTATCCCTAATGTGCTTTAGCATAATATTCCAGTCTCTTATCTTATGGCAGATATATAATGATGGAGATTTAGCTGCAGACTATTATGCAGATGAATTTTTAGATATAATTTTTAATGGAATTAAGGTTCAATAGGTTCTTTAAAACTATTTAAGAGAATAAACCTTGAATAGATTCTTTAAAACCTATTTTAAGGAAATAAAGACAATAATCCTAATTATTTTATTCAATTTCCCTAATAAAAATTAGTCTAAAATCTATTTAAAATTAAAAATAATCTTTAATTATTTTTCTTTTTTAAAAATAATAAATATTCTTTTTGTTTCTCCCAAATAAATATGTAAGTAAACACTTGCATTCGAAAAACTTTATATAATAAGGTATTTATATATTATAGTGTGGAAGAAACTCACAAAAACTAAACCTCGTAATTATACCTAAAAAATTTTAAGATAAATATTAAAACAATTCTAGTTTTAATTTTTATATCTTTGTTGCAACTAGTGTTTCTGCATCTTTGATGTGGATACATTAGCGCACAAGATATAAATGGATTAAATTCTATTTTTTATTAAATAAGGTTTAGATTAAACTTAAAACTATTTTTAAAGCAAAAATCTATTTTTATAAAGAATTATTCTTACTCGTTTCTATGAATGAACTTAATGAATAAAAACATAAACTCCCAATAGGATAAAGAGCAGAACCACATTTAAAAATGTAAATATAATCAAATATCTGATTTTAAACTCCCCATGCTCCCTCACAAGAATCTTATATGAAATAAGATTTGCCATAGACGCAATAAGAGTTCCAAGCCCTCCAATATTGATTCCAACAATTATCGCCTCATAATTAGTGCTGAATCCACTGAGCAAGATTGCAGCAGGAACATTTGAAATAAACTGAGATGCCACTACGCCCCAAATAACCTCATTGCCTATTATCCACTTTTTAAACAACAGATTAAAGAATGTAATGTTTTCCAAGTTTCCTATCAATACAAATAGTGCTATGAAAGTCAAAAGAAGGAAATAATCAACACCAAATAAGACTCTTTTAAAGAAGCCTTCCTTATTAATCTCAACTTTGCCAAATTTAGGCAAGTTTACTGCATCGCTTGGAACAAAGAAGGATAGAATAATCAAAAACACTGCAGATACAACGATATAAGGCAAAAGAATCAAGAAAAATGACTGGAATGGAATATGAGAAACCATATACATTACAATATTATGTGGAGCCCCAATAGGAAGAACCATACAGCCAACATTAGCTGCAATTGTCTCCATAGACACTGCAAATATTATCAAATCAAGTCTATCAACCTTTCTTAAGGCCAATATTGTAAATGGTACAAATATAATCAATGAAACATCATTTGTAATGAATATGGAGCTAAAAAAGCAGGTGAAGACTAAAAATAGAACCAGTCCTCTGGTATTTTTTACTTTTTTCAATAGCTTACGAACCAATATTTCAAAAACAGACAGATTCTTTAAAATCTCTACAAAGAGCATAATTATAAAAAGAAGAATAATTGTTTCCCAATTGATATAATTTAAATAATCTACACTGGGAGGAACAAAAAAACAAGAAATAATAGCTAAAATCAGAGAAATAGAGAATATTATTTCTTCCTTAAAAAAGTGAAAAAGTCTGTCTGTCAAGTCATTCATAATATTATTTTAGAAACTATATTTAATAAAGTTTTAAAAATAGAAAAAAATAAAAAAATAAAAAAAGAAGAAAATTGGTTTAAAAAAAAGAAAAAGAAATGATTAATAATCATTTCCTCCAATCTATGTTGGCCTATCTGTATTAAACTTATCCTTGGACTTTACACCTACCAATGAAGCGAATATTGCAAGGATACAAGCCACTGTACAGATTCCACAGATTATTTGAGATGCTTGAACCACCATTCCTGCATATTTAGTTGCAAGAGGCAAGCTGCCCATCACCCATGCAAATACAAGGGTTAAAAGCCCAAGACTCATAGTCTGGCCTATTGTTCTCATGGTTGCCTGTGAAGCTGATGCTGTAGGAGCATCCTTTGGAGGAACAGAACTCATTATCGCATTCATATTTGGAGAGGAGAATAGTCCCATTCCAATACCTTGTAAGATCATAGCAAGTATTACAAAGTAAATAGGAGTGTTTCCATCCAGGAATGTGAGAATAAGAAGAGCCACAGTAGCAATTGACATGCCTATTGCAGCCAGTTTCTGAGGATGTATCTTATCTGAAAGCTTTCCAGAGTTTGGAGCCATTATTGCCATGATAATTGGAGTGATAATCAATATCATACCTGCAGTCTGAGCATTCCATCCCCTTACATACTGGAAATGATAATTCAAGATTGTTGTAACCACCATAACGGCAATATAGCTGCACAATGCTGCTATATTTGAAGATGTGAACTTCTTATTTTTAAATAGGTTCATATTGAATACAGGAGACTTCTGTCTTAGCTCATAAGCTCCAAATACAACAAGCATGGCAAGTCCTGCAATGGTTAGGATAAGACCTGTGCTTGTTGTTAAGGTTGTAAATCCATAGATGAATGCCAATATTCCGATTCCATATAGAATGGATCCGATCATATCGATCTTGTCCTTTTCATATGTCTTCCATTCTCCAGGTATTTTAAATGCCATAAGAAGAACGCAAATAACAAGGAAAGGAATTACAAAGTAGAACATTGATCTCCAGCCGAGATTATGAACAAGGAATCCGCAAATTACAGGAGACAATGATGTAGCCAAATAAACCCCAGTCACTGTAAATCCAAGTGCCTTTCCCCTATTTTGAGGCTTAACTGCATGTACAACCATAGCCATAGCAGACACATTCAAGAATGCAACCCCTGCACCCTGAAGGATACGGAAAAGGAGGAATGACTCAGTAGAGAATGAAAGCACAGCCCCTATTGAAGCAAAGAGGTAGACAAGCACTCCTCCAAGCAAAGACTTCTTAACACCAAACTTACCTGATATCTGCCCTGCAGGAACTGTAAATATAGCTACCACAAGGAAGAATATTGTAGGAACCCAGTTTTGAATAACATTATTCATTGCAAACTCTTGTGCAATAGCTGGAACCCCTATGACAATTCCATTTGATAAAAATACTGCAAAAAATGAAGTAATAAACGATACCGCCACTACAACTGTTTCTAAATCTAATTTCATAAAATCCCTCTTATATTTGTTTTTTAATCAATACACAAAACGACAATTAAAATAATTATAATTAGTTTTTAATCAATACACAAAATCATAAAATTAAAATAATGAAAACTTAATTCCCCCTATTTAAAACCCATAAATAATTTTTTTCAAGCAATAAATAAATTAACTTGGCTTTTCAATATTAAACTCATCCTTAGACTTTATACCAACCAATGAAGCAAATATAGCCACTACACAAATTATTGTACAGATAATACAAACTATCTGAGATGCTTGAACAACCATTCCTGCATACTGTGAAGATAGCTTAAGACTGCCCATAATCCAAGCAAATACAAGGGTAAGAAGCCCTAAACTCATTGTCTGACCGATTGTTCTCATTGCAGACTGTGCTGCTGAAGCATTAGGAGTCTCCTTAGGAGGAACAGAGCTCATGATCGCATTTGTATTTGGAGTTGTAAATAGTCCCATACCAACCCCCTGAAGTACCATAGCAACAATAATCAGCCAAATTGGAGTGTTTGCATCTAAGAATATCAAAATCACTAGGGCTGCAGTTGCAATGGTCATTCCAATAGCTGCCAATTTTTGAGGATGTATCCTATCAGACAATTTACCGGAGTTTGGAGCCATAAATGCCATGATTATAGGGGTAACAATCAATATAAGCCCAGACATTTGAGCGTTCCATCCCCTTACATACTGGAAATGATAATTCAATATGGTAGTGAGTGCTGCAACTGCAAGATAGCTGCATAATGCCGCAACATTGGAGGATGCAAACTTAGTATTCTTAAACAATCTCATGTTAAATGCAGGAGTGTCCACTCTTGTTTCATAATATGCAAAGGCAAGAAGCAATATAAAGCCTACAACAACACAAATCAAACCCCAAGCGTTTATCAAGTTTGTAAATCCATAGATGAAGAGCAATATTCCCACTGCATAAATCATGTATCCTATAGAGTCAATCTTATCATTTTCATAGGTTTTCCAATCCCCTGGAATCTTCCAAAGCATTAGCGCAATACAAATAAGGAAGAATGGAATTGTAAAGTAAAACATGGATCTCCATCCAAAGTTATAAACAAGGAATCCGCATATTACAGGAGAAAGGGATCCTGCAAGGTAAACCCCAGTTACAGTAAGCCCAAGGGCCTTTCCTCTGCTTTGTGGCTTGATTGCCTGAACGACCATAGCCATAGAAGCCACATTTGAAAATGCCCCTCCGATTCCTTGAATCACCCTAAAGAAGAGGAATGATTCGGCAGAAAAAGCAAGGCATGCTCCTATTGAACCGACGATAAAGATTAATACTCCAACAAGCAAAGACCTTTTGACACCGAACTTACCGGACAACTGTCCAGCAGGAAGCGTAAACATAGCTACAACAAGCAATGCGATTGTAATAATCCAATTTTGAACTACATTGTTCATTCCAAACTCATTTGCAATTGCTGGAACTCCTATGACTATACCTGCAGCTAAAAACACTGCAAAGAATGCTGTAAGGAATGATACAAGCAATACAGATGTCTCTGAATCGAATTTCATTTTATCACTCTTGACAATATATAAAAATAACCCATAAAAATAAAATCTCCGAAATAGCCATTCATGACTTAAACTGTCAATAGAAAAATCAAATCTAATAATTCTAAGGAACTAAAATCATAAATCCTCCGTTAATTTCATTCCATTAATAGCTATCTCTTTTATTCTTTCAATAACTTCCTTATCATCTTCGGTTATTCCAACTTCCTTTTCCCAATCCTTAGAAATCTGCCTAACCTTAGGAACCAACTCATCACCTTTGGAAGTGGTTCTTAACATGTACTTTCTCCTATTCTCCGGATTTACCTCTCTTTTAATGTATCCATCATCCTCCAGTTTCTTCAATGACTTGGCAATGTTTCCCTTGCTTTGACCAGACATTATCACCAAATCATCTTGAGAAATATTTGGATTGTCGTAAATCATCATGATATACCTTATCTCATGGCCTAAATCAAACTCGTTGATTTTTGCCTTTAGGTACTTGAAATGATTCTTAGAGAGATTATGAATCCATGCAATTAAGGGAGAATTATCCCATATTCCCTGGAAGCTTTCACCATTCATAAATGCACCCCTAAAATTAAAAAAGTATTCTTCAAAATTATATTGGCATTCATATGATATAAATGTTTCATTTGAAACAGTTAAAAATGAAACTATTATCTAAAAAAATTATGATTAAAAAAGTCCAAAAAGATATTTTAAGAACTAAAAATAAATATAATATAAGATTAAAAAAATAAAAGGCAAAAATATGAAATTAGTCATTCAAAGAGTTACAAACGCCAGCGTAGAAGTTGAAGGAGAAATTACAGGCCAAATAGAAGAAGGATTAATGGTTTTAGTAGGTTTTGGCCAGACAGATACAGAAAAAGAAGTTGATTACCTAGCTAGAAAGCTTACAAAACTTAGAATATTCCCAGATGAAGAGGGCAGAATGAACCGTTCAGTAAAAGATATAGGAGGAAAACTCTTGCTTGTTCCCCAGTTTACCTTATACGGCAGAACCAAAAAGAACAGACCTTCCTTCCATAAGGCCTTAGCCCCAAATGAGGCTACCAAACTCTTTGACTACTTTGTAGAAAAGTGCAGCGAAGAGGTTCCCTGTGAAACAGGAGTATTTGGTGCATTCATGAAAGTGAGCTTGTTAAACAATGGTCCTGTAACTATACTGCTTGAAAAAGAGTTTGAAGACTAAAAAAATAAAGAAGTATTGCAAAAAAGAGATTTAAAAAAAAGAGATTAAAAAAAGATAAGAAAAAAATAAATAATAAGGACTATTTATTCTTAATCTCATCCATTAAACCAGATTTACGTGCATAATGGAATAGATAAAGCTGTGCATATCCTGCATAATCACCAAAGCGCTCTATTCCAAACTCCCTAGTCTTATCTGCAGAGATATCTTCCCCATCAAAGTAAAGATGAGAAACTATCCTCTTTATCCAGACATCAGATGGGAAAGCCTCCTGGAATCCAAATCCATACAGCAATATGCAATCAGCCACCTTAGGACCAACTCCCGGCAATCTTAAAATAAGATCAAATGCCTCATCATAAGCCATTTTTGAAACATCATTCATATCTATCTCATCAATAAGCATCTGACTTGCCTTTTTCATATATGGAGCCCTATATCCAACTCCACATGATTTAAGATTTTTTGTGTAGCAATCCACCTCATACCTACGTCCATCAGCCTCTGACTGTTCAATAGGAGTTTCATAAAAGTCTAAAAAGTCTTTAGGAGATGGAAAACCATAAAACATACCTTCATCAAATTCCACCTTTTCTCCCCAGTTTAACTTTATCTTATCTATTGAAGCAGTCCAACGAGCAATTGAATTGTTAGCTGAACAAATTGAGGATATTATGCATTCAAAAGGATCCTTTGCAATAAATAGTCTCAATCCCTTACAAAAATCAACTGAAGGAGCCAGCTTCTCATCCTCTAAAAGAAACTCATAGAACTTTTCAAGGTCAAATTCCAAGTCATAGATGTTATTTAGATTTGAGTCTATTTCTCTTTCAATGGATTGAAGTTCCTTCTTTGAAAGATTGTCTTGCCCTATAGAAAATGCTTGTTTTTCTACTTTTTGAGGTAAACTATATGTATATTCAAAACCATTTATATTATCTTTATCTTGTGATAGGTTTAAAAGAACTGGAAGTCCATTTAAATTGATAGTTTTATCATCAAGTCCATCAATAATTGAAGGAACTTTTAAGTAAATTAGCTCATCAAACTTATCAATATTTTCCATAGAATTATGTCTCCATGGAGACTGTGAAGTTTGGCCTGAATATTGGGTAAGATTAAGATCGATTAAGGAATTGATTTTTTGACTAGACATTTTTATCACGAATCTGAATTAGAAAAAATAAAAAAGTATCAGAGTTTTTATAAAAAAATATCATAACTTATATAAAAAAAAGTTAAGAGCTTTTAGCATTTTAAAAAGTCTCCCTAATTGGAACACCATTTTCCTTCAGGTATTTTTTAACCACAGGAACCGGATACTCATCAAAGTGGAATATGCTTGCAGCAAGGGCCGCACTTGCATCTGCTATCTCAAATGCCTCGAGTATGTGGTGTGGGTTTCCAACTCCTCCAGAGGCTATTACTGGAATGTCCACATTGTCATTTATTGCCTTTGTTAGAATAAGGTCATAGCCGTCCTTTGTTCCATCTCCATCCATAGAGGTTAAAAGGACTTCTCCTGCTCCTCTGTCCTGACATTCCTGAGCCCAAGCAATGGCGTCCATGCCAGTGAACTCTCTTCCTCCGTAGATGCTGCAGTCAAACCATACCTCTCCATCGTCTGTGTCCACTATGGTTTTTCCTTTAGCTTGCTCTGGGTCCTCTTCCACATATCTTCTCTTTGCATCTATTCCGATTACAACAGCTTGGGATCCAACCACTTTAGAAGCGTCTGTTAGAAGCTGTGGGTTATGGATTGCAGCAGTATTTGTGGAGCATTTGTCTGCACCTGCCTTTAGCATTCTGGTATAATCTTCTACCTTTCTTATTCCTCCACCTACACATATTGGGATGAAAACGTTTTCAGTAAGCCTTTCTATAACATCCACCATGGTTCCTCTACGTTCGTGGGAAGCTGTAATGTCTAGGATGACTATCTCATCTGCTCCATCTTCGTAATATTTGGTAGCAAGCTCAACTGGGTTTCCAGCATATCTGATCTGTTTAAATTCAACTCCCTTTACCACACGGCCTTCAGGCACTTGCAGGTCACAATCCAAGCAAGGAATAATTCTTTTTGTAAGCATGATAATCACATAATTATTTAAATTTGAATTAAGATAAAGTATTAATTTGTTCTTTAATGGAAGATAAATATTTATATATTTTAAATTCTAATGAAGATAAATTATTAAATTGTTTTTTATTCCAAATATGAAAATAAATTTGATTGAAATTTTAACTAAATCTATTTATATTAATTTTTATTAATATTTTTATCTAAAAAAAGTAAAATTTTAAAAAAGATAAGAGATAAAGTATAATAAGTAATTAATTAATATTTTTTATATTTTATTTTGGGCCTATAGTCTAGTCAGGATTATGACGTGGGACTTCGGATCCCAAGGTCGGGGGTTCAAATCCCCCCTAGGGTCCCGTAAATTTCCATAAAAATAAAACTATTTTTAAGATATTTCCTTTAATAAATCCTTAAATTTAAAAATTTTTTTTTAAGATGGCTTTTTAATAAATCTCATTTTATAAAACTCTTTTTAATCATCAGATTCGTTTAAAAGTTTTTTAATCTCTCTCCAGTTAGGACAGAAGCCATCCATCAATGCCTTAAACCGTGGGCTATGATTGAATTCAAGTATATGGCAGAGCTCATGAATAAGAACATATTCTGTGCAGATTGGAGGCTTTGAAGCCAACTTTATGTTTAATGTGATTGTCTTATTTCTTCTGCAGTTTCCCCAGTTTTTCATGTTTCTGAATTTTATTTCCTTAGGTTGCTCTCCAACAATTGGAACGCACTTATTTAAAAAGCAATCAATGTTTCTTTTCATTTCAGAGCGGTAAAGTTCAAATAGTGCTTTCTCCCTTTCATTAACTGTGGATCTTCTTCTTACGGGAAGATAAACTATAGATTCGTCAGCATCATAAAAGGCATGTTTTATTGTGTCATTGGTAATTAGTTGTATCTTGTATTCCTCTCCCCAAATCTTATGGACCTCTCCATTCTTATACATTATTTTAGGCTTTGGAGGGTTTTTAAGAATTCTCTCTTGAGTCTGCTTAACCCAATCCAAATTAGAAGTGACATATTCTATTATATAATCATTTGATACCCTCTCTGGGGCGGAAACACGAAGGGTGGCATCTGGCAATACACGCAGATAGACATTTTTCATTCTTTTTCTATGGACTTCCACTGGAATTCCTTCAATTTCTATCTTTTCTTTTATAACCATAATAACAACACAAGTAATAATGTATGAAAAAATTATTAAAAAATTCACTTAAAATATTAGGGGATTAAGTATAGTAGTAAAAAAAATTTTGGTCAAGGTTTTTTGGCCGAAGGCCAAAAAAGCTTGGTTTAAATAATACGATCATCATTAACAATAATCGCTTCCTTAAAGAACTCTGGAATCAATGACCTATACAATGGGCTCTTTAAAAGCATTTGAATATCTGAATCCAATATATAAGTTACACAGGAGTCGTCTTCTGCTCTCATTCCCCTTCCATAGGCCTGCATCAATGTCATTACTGTCTTATATGCATACCATCTTTGGTCCTTCTTCCTTCTCATATTTATCTGAGGGTCTCCAAGATAAGGGAACGGGATTTTGTAAATGACTTGGAACCTACACTTGTCATATGGAAGGTCAACACCTTCGCTCATTGACGGACTGACCAGCACAAGAGGGTTATCATCTTCCTCAAAGTATTTTAAGACCCTTTCCCTATTGTTAGAGCCATGTGCAATCAATCTGGAGTTATAAAGGTTGTTTATTATATATTGCTGGCATTTGTATGAATGGGTGTGAATCAGTCCTTTGTCTCCTTCATGCCTTTTTAGAATCTTGTTTAATATTTCGATAGACTTAGGGGCAGACTGCTTTACCCTGTTTTTTGACATCTTGCCTGCAAGGTTTAGTTCAATTGGTCTTTTTTCAACTGAAAATGGGCTGTCCACCTTTATATGATAGACTTCATGAGGATTTAAGCCTAGCCATTTTGAAAACATCTTAGCTGAAAGGATGGTTGCACTTAAGAATATTACAACATCACCATGCTTGAATAAATAATCGTTGGCATAATGATTGACTTTAAGTGGCTTGAAAGAAACTCCATTTTCATTTGAGTCGATTACCCAGTTTCCAGGCTCTGTTTCAAGCTTGTTCTTTAGGTCCTTCAGCCTTGCTGAAGTTGAACGGATCCTGTCTGCCTTGTTTGTAGGGAGGTCCTTTATGTCAATATCTGCATAATGGCCTTGAATTGCATCAATCTCCATTATCCATTCGCCCATCTCTCTTGTTTTAAGAGTCTGAGGGCTTATGACCTTCTTTATGTCCTTTTCAAGCTGACGATTATAAAGATTGATTTCCATGGTTTTCATCAGCTTGTCTTCAATGTTATGAGCCTCGTCAAGAATGAGAAGGGTTCTTTTACCGAAATGCTTTACATAATTCAACTCCAAAATAGCGTAGTCATAATTCATAAGGGTGATTGGAGAGTTTATTGCATTTGCCTTCTGCTGCCAGTAATGGCAGTGGTCATTTGTCTGGAAGAAAATGTCTCCACCATAGGAGTCCTGAAATGCCAAGTCTCCTGTAAGTGTTGGGTTTTTGCTAATTCCATATGGACAGAAGAATTTGGAATTCTTTGGAGCTGTCTTACATGCCCCCATGTCACAGGTGACTTCAAATCCGTCTTTTATACAGTCAAAATTGCCTCTTCCCTTTACAAGGGGAAAGTCAAACTCGTCTGCATACTGCCTTTGAAGCTGCTTGGTCATTGTAAGAATATATGCTGACTCATACATTCTAGCAAGGGTTGTGGCTACAGCTGACTTTCCTGTACCTGTTCCTGCCTCAAGGATGATGTATTTGAATCCTTTTGATATGGCCTCCTCAATATCTGCAATTATATCCAATTGTCCTTCCCTTGGCCTTTCAAATGGGAAGTTTTCTATAATGCTATCTGGAATTTCAGGATAGTCCTCTTTTAAGCCATCTATTATCTCCTTAGGCAAGTCATGTTCAGCTATGTCATAGACCTTTGAACTTCCAAAGTCGTCCTCTTCCTCTACTTTAACAGGTTCAAGATCCTCATATTGATAGAGCCCTTTGGGCTCTTCATATTGGAATAAACCTTTTGATTTGTTTGATGATGTATTTTTCATATTTTCCGCTCTTTTTTTATTAGAATAATTAAATGTTTTTCGTTTCTTATACTGTGGATTGGATCTAGTACCTTTGGTGTACTTTACCTTATCACGATTTGCTTTGTACCTTCCACATACACAGTTTTCCTTAAGCATCCCGCAGTCGGGACAAAATATTGAATTTGACATTACAGTTATATTGGATTTAATGATATAAATATCTTTTAGAAAGAGCAGTTGAAAAATAATATTTGTTAAAAAAATTGATTTAAAAGTGTTAAATTGATTTGAAAATGTGAAATTGATTTTATTTCGTAAAATTGATATGATAATATAAAATTGTTACGAAATCAAAACAAAATTAAACTAAAAATGTGAAATTGATGTGAAAGTATAAACTTGTTACGAAATCAAAACAAAATTGACATAAAAATGTGAAATTGATGGAATCGTGAACTAATGAATAGGAATGTATAAAATTCCATAAAAATAAATGAAAATGAATTGAAACAATAATAAATGAATAATAATTAAAAAATAGTAAAAAAAGTAGAATAAAAATAATAAAAAGAGTAAAAAAGAAAAAAATGAAGTTGTTTAAAATAAAAACTTCAAATTGGTCGAATTAAGTTAAAGATTCACCATTAATGCCTTCAACTAAGAAATGACAGCAGTCGTCACCCATTGTGAAACATTTAACTTCAGTTACTGCTATGTCTTTTTTAAGATAATTAGCGAAAAGAGCTTCAAATATACCTGCATCTAAGTAGCAAGCAGGTTTACCCTTCTTAGGAAGCAAACTGCATTCAAAACACTCATATGCAGTAACATTAATGATATCTCCTAAAACTATATCAAGTTTTCCTAATCCATTATCTGCCCAGAATTCAGTAATATTGTCACAGAAGACTTTAATGTCATCGTCATAAAGCTTTTCATACATTGCTGCACCAATATTCTTTCCTGTTTGGTTTAATACTGGGTTGATGTTAATTCCCTCTTGAATCAAGTTGGATCTTAAGGTGTGGAACAATAGAAAAGAGAACTTGAAGTTGTCTACATCTAAAATATTCTTTACCAAGAATTCGGCTTGTCTTTCTTCCAATTCCTTCTCATCACCAGATTCTACTTCTCCTAAGAATTTGGAGCTGATGTAGAATATTTTCTTTCTGTGGTCGTTTGCATCAAATCTGTAGCTTACGATTCCATCTTCCCTTAAAGACTTTAAATGTACAGAAATAGTTGATTTTGACTTACCAGTGTTTTTAACGATTTCATCAAATTCCATATCAGTGTCCTTTAGCATGGAAAGGATAGTTAATTTCACTGGGCTCTTTACAACATTTACGCCAAGCTCCCCTGGAGCCTTAGCAAAAATTTGAATTGCTTTTGGTTGACTAATATTCTCTTCATTTTCCATTATAACCCCTCAAAAAAATTTCAAGAAAAATCTAAAATTTAACAAGAATTGTTAAATTTTGTTGTATAAACATTAAACAAAATTGTTTTATAATTATAGTATAAACTTTATAGCATATATACTTGTTCTTATGTATACAAAATGTTTTATTTTTTTAAAATTTAGTACGAACAGTTTAATAAAGTCTAAACTAGTTTAAGTTAAAAATAGGAATAATTCGTATAAAATGTTAAAAATAAAGAAAAAAATACGAACAGTTAGTAAAAATACAAATTTTTATCGACTTTTAAAAACTTTTATGATTTCACTAAAAAATTGTGAAAATTCAGTGAAGATGTTTAATGTTGAATGAGAGAAAAGTGAAAAAAATACAAAAATAATGATATTCTAAATAAAAAAAATAACTAAAAATAGTGAGCATGATTATGATAAAAATAACTAAAAAAATAGTGAGTATGATTATGAAAAAAAGGATTATTAAAAAATTTAAATAAAAAAAGAAAAAAATAAAAGAACTTTAAAACTAAAGTTCTATTTTATTTTAGCTTTTAAACTTAAAGTTCTAACTTTTTAGCTTCTTCTACTAATTTTTGACCTAATTTGAAGCTAGCTTCATCGTCTTCATCTGCAGGTACATAGTAGATTTCTTGTTGGTCGAGAACTTCAAATCCACATTCGGTGAGCTCGTTTGCAATGAATTCAACAGCTCCACCTCTTCCTCCCATGGAACCAAAGGTTACAGCGGGTCTCTTGAATCCTGTTCTGTTGAAGTGAAGACCTTTCAAGTAGTAGATAATGTCTCCAATGCTTGGGAATGGGAAGTCGTTGATTGTTGGAATACCGAAAGCAACAGCCTTACTGGTTAATATGCTTTTTACGATTTCACTTCTTTCGTCTTCGTGCAAGAAGAACATTTCCACATCGTATCCTTCTGCCATGATTCCTTCAGCAACTTCGTGAGCCATCTTTTGGGTGGAATAGTGCATTGTGTCATAGACAATGGTAACTTTGTCTTCTGCTCTTTTACCGGTTGCCCAGTCACTGTAAGCGCCAATGATTTTCATTGGGTCTGTCCAGATTTGACCGTGGGAAGGAGCAATCATCTTAACTTGTTCTAAAAGGCCTAATTCAATGATTTCATCAAACTTGTTAAGAACCTTTTTAGATAGTGGAGTGATTAAGTTACCATAGAACTTTTGTGCTGCATCCATAAGAACATATTCTGGAATGTCCTTATCATATCTTTTGGAGTAGCATAAGTGTTGACCGAATGCATCGTTAGGGAATAGGATTCCGTCTTCTGCAAGTAAGGTGAACATGCTGTCAGGCCAGTGGAGCAAGAATGCATCTAAGAATGCTAAAGTTTTGCCTCCAAGGTCAAGAGCGTCGCCGGTTCCGACAATGTTGAATTCTGCACCTTCCAATTTAGGATAGTGTCTGAGCAATCCTCCTTGAGCGATCTTACTGCAGTAGATAGGTGCATCGAATCTTTTCCATAAGTCGTATAAGACACCACTGTGGTCCTTTTCTACGTGGTTTTGAACGATGTAGTCCACTTTGATTTCCCTTCCTTCTTGTTCGAAAGCGTCATCGATACGTGCCATCATCTCTTCAGTTTTTCCAGGATATGCATTGTCAATGATTGCTACCTTTTCGCCGAATACAATGTAAGCATTGTAAGTGGTTCCGTCTAAGGTATATCCGTGGTAAGTTCTTAAGTCCCAATCAAGTACACCGATCCAGTATACTCCATCACCGATTTTTTCAGCTTTTGCTTTCATTTTAATTCCTCATAAAGTTTGTTAATACTTTAAGCTAGATTGAATTTATCTTTAAATTGCTAAAAATAAATTATATGAATTATTTATCTTAATTTACTTTATAAGTTCTTTAAAAACAAATCTTAAAGTATTACTATCTTAACATCTACAAAATAAAAGTATTATTAGTTCGTAAATGCTTAAACATTTATTTATATGGTTTTTAATGTATATAAAGTTTTGGTTTTATGATGTACGAACAAATAAAAATATTATAAAAAAGACTATAGGAAGACAAAACAATGAAAATTCAAAAAAAATAGTAGAAAAATAAAGAAAAAAAGTTAAAATAAAGCTTTTAAAGTTAGTTTAGAATGGAACACCAACAAATCCAACAACCAAACTAACAACAATAATTATTCCCATAAAGAAGGACATGAAAGTCACAACAGGCTTATAGATATTCTCTGATGTAATATAGGATAAAAGGTCCTCAAACAAATGACCTCCATCCAATGGCTTCATTGGAAGCAGGTTGAATGTGCCGACAGCAAAGTTCAAGAAGTATATCCAGAACAATAAGTCTGTCAAAGACATTATTCCCCATAATAAAGGAGTGTAGAACTTATTATCAAAATCCGGAGAAATTATTTGATTAACCTGTGCCTGAACTCCCATATATCCTAAAGACTTGTTTTGAGGATTTGACTTCAATTGGAAGCTATACTCTCCCTGATCCGTTAGAACAGTCACCGTTTGATTAGGCCTTAATGTGCTTACAGCCTTTTGATAGGATGCCCCATCGCTTACGGAATAATTGTTTATTCCCTTTATCACCATTCCCTCAGAGAGATAATTGATTGCATTGCCGTCTTCAGTGAGCCTGCTTATTACAATGCCGTCATCCTCAAAGACTGCAGGGACTACAAAGGAGGATATGAGCATCATGATAACAAGAGCAATAGCTGCCAAGGTCAGATTAGCCATGGAACCTGCAACATATATTCTCATTCTAGAAGGACGGTTCAATCCCTTCAATTCCTCTTCATCAGGCTCTACAAAAGCTCCTGGAAGAATTGCAAATAATAGAAGACCTATTGAATTAATCTTGATTTTCTCCACCCTTGCCAATATTCCATGACTGAACTCATGAACTATAAGAACTGTTGCAAGGGCTATAAGACCAGATAGGAAAGGAATGAATATTGGAGATCCTGGCACTTCCACCCCTGGAATAACCAGGCTGACTGTAGGAGCGTCCATCAGGGTCTTAAGAGAATATACCAAGGCCACAGCCATCAGAATCATAAATCCAGTAGAGATGACGATTCCTATATTCATGTACCATTTCCAAAACCGTGGAGCCCTATTGGCGATTCTGTCTATAAATCCTCTCAATCTCTGTGTCTTCCACATCAAAAGGGGAAAATTGACTTCAAGGCCATAATTTTCAAGTCTGCCCTTAAATACAATTGCAATAGTCCAAATAAGTAGAAAGGCTATTACATAATAATATATTCCGTTCATAGTAACACTTATTGATAATCATTAGTTTTAATTATTTTCCATTTAATTTTCTAAACAAATTTAAGGTCAAATTTAATAAGATTATAAAAATCATTTAGAATATTTGAATAATATTATTAAGTTTTCATAATATAAAAAGATAATCATTTTAGCAATAAAATTGTAATTTGCAAATAAAAAGATAATGCTAAGAAAAGATGCTTTTAAACTCTTAAGAAAAATGTTCTTTAAAGAATTAAAAAGAAATTTTTAAAAAGAAAAAGACCTATAGAATAAAACATGAATAAAAAAATAATTTTTTTAGCATGTGTAATAGGGATAGCACTTTTGTCGGTAAGTTACATTAGTGCTGAAAGTGATGTGGACACCTCTGATTGGGTGAATATAACTGTAAACGATATAAACTTCCAAATTCCTCCAGAGTATGGAGGTGGAAGGAATGCAAGCGGAGATTATCTTTTTAACAATGTATTTACCTTCGGACTCGTAGCTTTGGAAAACAATAAAAGTTTTAGAAATAATTACGGCTATGAAGCGACAAATGAAGAGAATTATGATGTTGAAGAGATGGAAATCGACGGACATCATGCCGTAGCCTACTACAGCAATAGAAGCATAGTCAATCATACTGTAACTTATTTATATTTTGAATCAAATGGAACATTCTATGCATTGTCCTATGATGGAGATGACGTTAATTCCTCTATGAAAAAAATCGTATCTTATAGTCCTAAATCCAAATTGAGTAAGGAAGAGTTTAATGAAAAGCTAAATAAGGCTCAAGAGGAGTATATTGAAGATCAAATAGAACAAGAAGAGGCTTATCAATATGAACAGGCATATCGTGAGGGATATAATCAAGGAAGAAGCGATAGCAGAGGAGGCGAACTCTTGGGTTATTATTTCTTCTATAAATTAGGTCAAAGGAGTCGTTATTAAGTAAATAAGTAAACTAACAAGCCAATAAAATTAAAAATGTTTGAATTATAGAAAAATGATAATTAAGAAAAAATAATAATAGAAATAAAAGAAAAATAAAGATAATTTAAAAAAAAGTAATAAGTAAAATAAAGATAATTTAAAAAATAAGTAATAAGTAAAAATAAGTAAAATTAAAGGATAAGAATTAATAATTCTTATCTAAACTCTTTTTTTAAAGACTAGGCCAAGCCATATCATTAAAGAAAATCAAGTCTACCATATCGCCTATCTCAATGCCTTCATGGTTTTCATCAATGATTATGTAGCAGTTTGCCTCAACCATAGACCTTATGATTCCAGAACCTCTGTTTAAAACATGATGAACAGTCTCATCATCTGCTACAGCCCTTATATAATCGGTTCTGCCTAGGGAAGAGTGTATCTTAGTTGAAGATGTCCTCTTTACAATCTTATGGGAATAATCAAGGCCTTGAACCTTAAATAGGAAATGTCTTGCAATTATATCAAACTGACCCATTGCAGCTACAGGCTGTCCTGAAAGCATGAATATCTGGGTTCCGTTGACTATTCCAGCACCTACCGGCTTACCTGGCCTCATTGCAACACCATGGAACAATACTTCTCCCAAGTCCTCAACTGCATCAATGACAACATCCCCTTTGCTTATTGCAGTTCCTCCGGTTGTAATTACACAGTCATATTCCCTGCTTGCCTTATCGATTGCATCGCGAATTTCATCAAAGTCATCGATTCCATGGTCAATATCTACTGTTGCTCCTGCACTTCTGATGAGAGCTGCAATTGTGTATTGGTTTGAATTGATTATTTTAGCATCATCTATATTAGGGGAAGGATCCACCAATTCATTGCTTGTAATCAGCAGTTTTACTCTTGGCCTTTTATAGACTTCCACTTCACTGTATCCTGCGGAAGCTATCAAGCCCATCTCTTGAGGCCTGATTAAAACATTTTCTCCTAAAATCTCATCTCCTTTGGCAATGTCTTCAGCCTTTGGAGATATGTTTTCACCGGGAGTCACTTGAGAGTGGATTTCAAGATTGTCACCATCCTCATAAGTGTATTCCTTCATTAAAACAGCATTTGCACCATCTGGAATAGGTGCCCCTGTTGCTATAACTATAGCATCACCATTTTGAAGGGACTTATTGGAAAAATCACCTGCACCAATCCTATCGATGATTTTTAACTCTTTTATAACATTATTGGAAGCTCCAAAAGTGTCTTCAGCAATAACTGCATATCCATCCATAGCTGATTTGTCAAATGGAGGTGAATTGTGATAAGAAGATACAGCATGTGCTAAAACTCTGCCTTGAGAGTCCTTTAAGTCAATGGTTTCTGTATCCATAAGTTTTATATTATCATTTATTTTTGATAATGCTTCTTCTAATGGAATTAAATTTGATATAAACTTCATATTAATCGTCCTACAACTTTCATAAACTTCTATTACCTATAATTAACTAAATACTGATTCAATTAATTATTTAATAAATTCTAAAGCATTTAAATCATATGATTAAATTTAAGGCAATTTATTAAATAATCAATTAAACAAACAACATACAATCTACGAATATAAATACATTAAATAAAAAAATAGAATTTAAGAAGATTTGAACATCAAATCTCTTAAATAATTGAATTTGTAAATGATTGAATCCCTAAATAAGTGAATCACAAATGATGAATCTCTAAATGATTGAATCCATATAATTGGAAAAATATAGAATTAAGCCATATACTTTTCAATAACACCATTATAAGCATTATCTAACTCATCTATAGCAAAATCAACAATGGTTTCATCATTATTCTTGATTATTAAAGAATCTCCTTTGACTTCACCAATAATTGCAGCATCAATATCTATGGAATTTACTATTTCCTCTGCCTTATCGGCATCTACTGCAATGATGTATCTTCCATGGGATTCAGAGAATAACAAGTCATTATCGCTAATATTTTCTTCCGCTGGGACATTGCTGATATCTATTTCACAGCCTAACTTGCCTTTCATAACCATTTCAGACAATGCAATTGCTATTCCACCTGCAGATACGTCATGTGTGGCTTTTATATTGAGCTTGTCTTCACCTTCAAGGAATTTTACATAATCTCCATCATTTTCTATGAGGTCAAGAACTGCATTAGCTGCAGCCAATTCATCATCTATTCTGATTTTAGGAGCTTCTCCTTGTTCAAGGTTATGGACTGCTCTGTGGTATTCGGACCCACCAAGCTCATCATAGGTTTTTCCAATGATTATTATCTTATCTCCTTCATTCTTGAATGGAAGTGTTCTGATGCTTGATAGCTTTTCAACTCCAATGACTCCAACTGCCGGAGTTGGGTTGATTTTAATACCTTCTGTTTCATTGTAGAAACTAACATTTCCACTTATGACTGGAGCTTCGAATTTCTCTGCTATATCAGACATTCCTCTAATGCACTCCTTGAATTGCCAGAGGATTTCTGGTGTTTCCGGATTTCCGAAGTTAAGACAATCAACAATTGCATAAGGTTTAGCACCCATTGAAACAACATTTCTTATTGCTTCAGCTACACTGCCTGCCCCTCCATCATATGGGGAAAGCTTTGTGTGAACAGTGTTGGAGTCTGCTGTAAGTGCAACAGCTGTCTCGTCATCTATCTGCAATACTGCTGCGTCATCTCCAGGCTTTACAACGGTTCTGGTTTGAACCTCATGGTCGTATTGTTTATATACCCATGCCTTGCTTGCAATGTTTGGAGAGGACAATATCTTAATTAATGATTCATCAATAGGTCCGTCAATCACTTCAACAAGATCTTCTGATTTAGCAGGCTCTACTGTTGGCCTGTCAATTGAAGGAGGATCTGCTAAAAGGATTGTTGGAACATTACACAAGGTTTGTAACTCTTCTTCTGCATCGAAGTCCTTTACAACCATATTGCTTCCTTCAGTGACTTCTCCAATCACTGCAGAAGGAATTTCATGCTTATCACATATCTTTTGTGCCAATTCCACATCTTTAGGGTTTATGACAAAAATCATACGCTCTTGAGATTCTGAAAGCATTATTTCATAAGGGGTCATTCCCTCTTCCCTTAAAGGAATAGCTCTAAGGTCTACAACTGCACCGTTTTTAGACTTATCTACAAGCTCAGAGACACAGCAGGTAAGGCCTCCTCCCCCTAGGTCCTTTACTCCGGAACAGTCTATCTTTTCTAGGATTTCAAGGGAAGCTTCAAGAACTCTCTTTTTGGTGAATGGATCAGCTACCTGTACTGCAGGTCTGTCTTCGGTTTCACTGTCTGATGTGAGCTCTTCAGATGCAAAGGTCACTCCGTGAATTCCATCACGGCCTGTGGTTCCTCCCATAAGAAGGAAGACATCTCCTATATTTGGAGCTACAGCAAGAACTATCTCATCCTTTTTGACAAGTCCTGCACATAATACGTTTACAAGAGGGTTTGTTCTGAATGATTCGTCAAATTCAATCTCACCTGCAACGGTAGGAACTCCTACCCTGTTACCATAGTCGGAGATTCCTTCAACGACATGCTCAAACAAGTATCTTGACTTTTGGTCTTCAAGAGGACCAAAACGAAGGCTGTCTAAAAGGGCAATTGGCATTGCACCCATAGAGATAATGTCTCTAAGGATTCCTCCAATACCTGTACCTGCTCCTCCGTAAGGTTCAATAGCTGAAGGGTGATTATGACTTTCCATACCTACAGCAAGAGCATATTCATCTGTAATAGATACAAGACCTGCATCGTCTCCAGGCCCTAGGACAATGTTTTCTCCTTCAGTAGGAAACATTCTTAAAAATGGTCTACTACTTTTATATGAACAATGCTCGGAAAACATTACATCTAACATTCCCTCTTCCAATTCGTTCATTTCTCTACCGAGAATTCCTTCAATATATTTTACTTCAGAATCTGTTAAAGTCATTTAAACACCTTAGCATAGAATTAACATAAAATAATGATTGTTTAGTCTTTTTTAATAAATATTAAAGTTTTATAAGCGAATTTCATGATTTAAAGTTTTACCTGAAATAATAACTTAAAAAAACTTTTTAAAGTTTTACAACTGAAATAATAACCTTATGACCTTCGATCTCCCATTCTTTAGAATATTCTACAGAAATGTCCTCATACTCTCTGCCCATACCCTTATCAGTACAGACTTCACAGGCTTTTCCATCGAATATTACAAGGGATTTAGCTCTTACTTCATCGCTTATCAAATTAGATTGCTTTTCAATGAGCTCCTTAAACTCTCCATCAGTATTGATCATTACGCCAACATTAGCTTCAACATCTAAGTCCATGTCTTTTCTCATGTCTTGGATTCTTCTGATGGTCTCACGAGCCATAGCTTCAGATAAGATTTCTGGAGTAATTTTAGTATTTACAAATACGTTTCCTCCATTGAATTCTGCGCTAACTACATCATCTGGAAGCTCAGTTTCATAAAGGACATCATCTGCACTGAGTTCGATTTCTTTCTGATTGCCCTCTCTGTCTTCACCTGTGACAATGTATTTTCCGCTTGAGTCAAGCTCTTCTTTAATTGAATTGCCTATTCCTTCAGCCTTGGCTTGGGCAAAGAACTTTTGGACAATTCCCATATCTCCCTTAAGCCTTGGGCCTAAGGTCTTGAGATTAGGCTTTGCAATGAATGTAAGGTTTTCAAACTCATTTGCTGTAAGAACCTCTTTAGTGTTGGATTGGTCTTTGATTACATCTTCAAGGAGTGCAACACTGTTTAAGATAGATTCATCCTGAGAAACAACGGTAATGTCACTTACAGGCCATCTTAACTTGTATCTTGCAACATCTCTTGCCCTTGCAGCTGCCTCAATGATTTCTCTAATATGGTCCATTTCAGCTTCAAGCTCCTTATCGATTAAGCATTCATCAAACATCCAATTATCCATATGAATGCTTTCAACTGCATTATCATCAAGGTTTTTAACCAAGTTTTCATAAACTTCCTCAGACAAGTGAGGAGTTATTGGAGCCATCAAATGAATTAAAGTATTAAGAGTATTGTAAAGTGTATAATATGCACCTAACTTGTCAGGATCATCGCTTTCAACCCAAGTCCTTCCTCTGATTAATCTTACATACCATCTGCTTAAGTCTTCAAGTATGAAATTATTGATTGCTCTTGTAGCCAAGTGGAAGTGTACGTCATTTATGGCATCTCCTGCCTCCTTAGCAAGTGAGTTTACTCTGGATAAGATCCATCTGTCCTCATTTCTAAGTGTGACATTTGCATCAGGGCCATCAAGTACGCATTTTGCTGGGTCGAATTCGTCAAGTGCCATATAGGTTGTTGAGAATACATAAACGTTCCATAAGATGTTGAACATCTTTTTAACATTGTTCAATTCATCCCAAACGAATTTAAGGTCATCCCATGGCTTGCAAGCCCATAAAAGGTAGAATCTAAGTACATCTGCACCGTATTTTTCAATAACTTCCTCAGGCTGAACTACATTTCCTAAGGATTTGCTCATTTTCTTTCCTTCCTCGTCCAATACGAATCCATGCATCAATACCTTATTGTAAGGGGCTTGATCCAATGCGATTACACCTGTACCTAACTGTGAATAGAACCATCCACGGGTTTGATCATGTCCTTCGCAGATAAAGTCATATGGATACCATTTATCAAACATTTCCTCTTCACGAGGATAGTATAATGCAGCCCATCCTGCAACTCCAGAGTCAATCCATACATCCAATACATCTGGAATACGTTTCATTGGGCTATCACATCCGCAATCGCAGTTGATTAAAATGTCATCAACATAAGGTCTGTGAACCAATTCCTCATCGCTTGCAGTGATTTCATTGATTGAAAGCTCTTTCAACTCTTCTACAGAGCCTATAACCTTTATTTCTCCACAGTCAGGACATACCCATATAGGGATTGGAATACCCCAGTATCTTTGTCTTGAAATGGTCCAGTCCTTAGCGTTAGCTACCCAATCATGGAACCTTCCTTCACCAGCCCATTTAGGAACCCATTCGACTCTGTCGATTTCAGAAAGCATCTTTTCCTTGATTTCAGGCACTTTAATAAACCATTGTTCAGTAGCTAAGTAAATGATAGGAGTCTTACATCTCCAACAGACCCCAAATCTGTGGGTTATTGTATCATTCTTAAACATCAATCCTTTTGCTATCAAGTCTGCAATGATTGTGTCATTTAGGTCTTTGGTGTATCCATTGGCATATGCTCCTCCGTCTTCGGTAAAGCATCCTGCCTCATCTACAGGACAATGGATAGGAAGTCCTACTTCTTGACCGATTTCAAAGTCCTCAGGACCGTGTCCAGGAGCTGTGTGTACAAATCCGGTACCTTCTCCCAATTCAACATGGTCTCCGTGGAAGGTTGTGTGAACAAGACTGTTTTCAGCTTCTATTTCCATTTGCTTTGGAACTTCTTCAGCTAAAGGATAGACGTAGCCAAGACCTAAAAGCTCAGAGCCTTTTACTGTCTTTATTATTTCATACATCACTTCAGTTTCCTCTTCAATGAGGTATTTTTTCTCTTTGGACTCCTTATTTTCTGGATCATATTTAGGATTTGGAATCTTATTCTTATGTATGATTTCGATAGGACCTAAAACAGTTTCAAGAAGTTCATTTGCAATGATTAATATTTCGTCATCTGACTCGTTTAATCTTTCATCTACCTTAACAAATGAATATTCGAAATCCTCATTCAAACAGATAGCCAAGTTTCCAGGGAGTGTCCAAGGGGTGGTTGTCCATACAAGGAATGACTGTTTTAAGTTGGCCAAATCAGAATCATTTGCAAATTCACTGCAGTTTTCTTCATTTAGGAACTTTTCCTTAAGTGGGAAACGGACATAAATGGAAGGGTCTGTGTCTTCAGTATAGTCAATCTCAGCTGCAGCAAGTGCAGTCTGACAGTGAGGACACCAGCTGATTACCCTTTTGTCCTTTGTAAGCAAGTTCTTTTCATGAGTCTTCTTTAATGTCCACCAAGCTGATTCCATATATTTAGGATCCAAGGTCATATAAGGATTGTCCCAATCCATCCAAACTCCAAGGCTTTTAAACTGTTCAGTCATTGCAACCTTGTTTTCCATTGCAAATTCCTTACATTTGCCTACGAACTTGTCTATGCCATATTTCTCTTCGATTTCCTGTTTGGATTCAATTCCAAGCAATTGCTCTACCTTATGTTCGATTGGCAATCCGTGAGTGTCCCAACCAGCTTGTCTTCTAAGTGCAAATCCATTCATTGATTTGTAACGTAACAATGTGTCTTTAATAACCTTATTCCAAGTAGTACCTAAATGGATTTTACCACTACAGTATGGAGGTCCGTCCAAGAAGGAATATTGAGGACCGTTTTTGTTCAATTCATTGGTCTTTTGATAGATGTCCTCATCTTCCCAAAAGCTTTGGACCTTTGATTCTATTTTTTTAAAGTCATATGATTTTTCTGCCTCTTCTATTGGCATATCGATTCTCCTAATAAATGTAAATTTTTGTGAAATATAATTAAATCATTATAATTATTATTTATTTATTTTGTTAAATAAGCGAATTATAATGAGTTTTGTAATTAAAAAGCATGAAAATAAACGTATTTTTCTTTTTAAATGATATCATTCAATTGATAGATAAATAAGCAAATAAATAAATTTAAAAAACTAAAAGGAAAAATAGCTAAAATAAAAGTTCTTTAAATTAATAAATAGCTAAAAACTTCCTAAATTATGAATAAGTAAAATAAAAAGTTCTTTAAATTAATAAATAGCTAAAAACTTCCTAAATTGTGAATAAGTAAAATAAAAAAATTCTTTAAATTAAAAAACCACTAAATTAAATAAATGGCAGTAGTATAAACTACTGCTCGTAAACAAAAAATATTTAGAAAGTTCTTGCTTTACCTTGAACTACCTTTTCAGTAATGTCGGTAATGTTTTCTAACCAATTGTCAATGATTTTTTCAACTTGTGGGCTTACCTTACCCATTTCATAGCCGTCTTCAAGGATAATTCCAGCTGAAGCTGCTTTAGGCTGGTCGATAGGTTTACCTATTTGGGAAAGAATCATTAAATTGATTTGTTTTACTCCTTCGACATCTTTTGCTACATCGTTTGCGATTTCGTTAGAGAGGATGTTGTAGATTTTACCTACGTGGTTGATTGGGTTTTTACCAGAGGTTGCTTCCATGGACATTGGTCTGCATGGGGTGATAAGACCGTTTGCCCTGTTTCCTCTTCCTACAGATCCGTCGTCTCCCATTTCAGCGGAAGTTCCGGTTACGGTTAGGTAGTAGCCTGATTCGTCTGTTGCATTGTCGTTGTCTGCTGTGTTGACGAATACTTCAATTTCCCTGTCTGTGTATTTTACTGCAAGGTCAGCTACAATGTCTTTTAATACGTCTCTGCATGCGATGTATTCTTCTCTGTTTGCAAGGTATTTGGATACCGTTGCACAACCGATTGTTAATGTGATCTTGTCTCCTTCTCTAAGTCCCATTACTTTTATGTCTTCACCTACTCCAGGGTGGTCTTTTTTGAATGCTTTGGAGTTAAGTAAGGTTTCGGTTTCAAAGACGATGGTTTCAACTTCGGAGAATGGTGCGTATCCTACACCGAAGGATGTGTCGTTGGAGGAAGGTGCTCCTTCCCTTTTGAATACGTCTACAAGGTCTCCGGAACCGTGTCCGATTTTACATTCAACGATTGTGTCACGGTTTACGTCTAAGTTGATTACAGTCTTGTCTAAGAATTCTTTTGCTGCGTCGATTGCTACATAATCAAGAGGCAATTTATGACCTTCGTATTCAGATACTCCTCTACCGGTTAAGAGAATATCGATTGGTTTGATGATTTGTCCTCCACCGAATACAGGGTTGGATTCACCTGCGGTGATTTGGACTTCGTCAGTATTGTGGTGCAATACTCCACCAAGCTCATCCATGTACATCTTACAGAGAGCTTCACTTACAGATTCAGCAATACCATCACTGATACTGTCTGGGTGACCAATACCTTTTCTTTCTACAATTTCAATATCAAGATCTTCGATAAAAGTTTGATTTAATTTTTCAACAAAAATATTTCTACTCATAAAATCCCTCAGATTCTAATAGTTAAGCATTTAGTTTTCATATATTCATAATTTTTATAAAAATGATTTTTTAAAATTTAAATTGTTTTTTAAATTCTAATTATGTATAAAATTTAAATTAGTCTTTAAATTCTGATTTTTATAAAAGTCATTTATTTAGATAATAATTAAAATATCAATATTCAGTTCCAATATTAAAAAATAAATTCAATTGATAAAAGATTAATTTCTAATCTAAAGTTTATTTTCATAGCATTGGAACAAAATATAAAACATAACTTATTATGATTTATATTTCTTAATTTAAGTATATATAATTGTTATTATTATTAGTATTAATTAAAATGATTATAGTAATATAATAGAGATTTACACTCTCACATCAATATTGATTTAAGATTGTTAAATTGATATGAAAGTGTTAAAAAAGGTTTTAAAAAACAAAATATTTATTTAGATGAAAGTTTAATAGAAAATAAGATAATTATGAAAAATAATAGAAAAAATAATCAAAATAAAGAGAATAATCATTTAAAATCATTGCATTTAAAAAAATCCAATGAAAAAATAACAGACCTAAGAATAGCAGATAGCTTTTTAAGTCGTTTTCTTGGATTGATGTTTAAAAAAGATATAGATTATCCTTTATTGTTTAAGATTCCACAGAATATTAATAATAGGCATAGATCATCCATTCATAGCTGCTTTATGAGATTTGAATTAAAATTAGTTTTTATTGATAAGAACAATATCATATATGAAATAAGTGATTTGAAGCCATGGAGATATTATGCACCTAAAAAACCAGCCAAATATATAATAGAATTTGATAAAAATGGATTTAGTGATTATGATTTAAAAATAGGTGATGAAGTAGAGTTAAAATAAAAAAATAAGTTATTTAATAAAATAAAAATTGAAATAATTTTTTAAAAAAAAAAAGAAAATAAAAAGAATGAGTTTTTTAAAAAAAAATAAGAAAAAATTGAACTGAGCTTTTTTTAAAAAAAAGAAAAAAATTGAAATAAATAAAATGTTATTTATAATCAAAATGGAGTAAAAGCTCTTGAGGACTTGCAAATATTTCAATTCCTTCCATTTTTGATAGCTTTTGAGTATTCTCTATATCAATGTCTCTCATATGCATTGTTATAATCTTACCGGCAGAAACTGCACCATATTGACAAATGTCCTTACATGCACCACAGCCAATGCATTTCAAGAGATCAATCTCCTGATGAGCCACAATTGCCCCATTTGGACAGACTTCAGCTGCATCACACACATCACATTTTTGACATTTTGAAAGCTCTAGCTTAGAAGGAAGAACTGTATCAACATCCCCGGGTTCAATATCGACCGGAACCATAAGGGTTTTGACTCTCCCTTTTCCAGCCTGAGCCACTGCATTTGTCACAAGAGTGTCTGAAATTCCATAAACTATCTTTGCAACTGTATTTGCAGTGACAGGAGAAACTATAAGAGCATCATATTTTCCAAGAGAAAGCCTGCCAGTTATTGGAAAGCTAAATTTCTGATTGGAATCGCAGGCAAGCTCTCTGTACCTTCCGCCAGTTACAGCAACCACACGGTCATATAAACCATACATCCTTAAGACCTCCTCTGAAGCCTGTGATAAAAATACGGTTATATCATGGTATTTTGCCACTTCTTCCATAGCTTCTACACTTTCCCTAAGCAAATGTCCTGCACCAGTAAAAGCCCATCCTATTCTCATAAAATAACTCCAATTAAATAATATTAGTAAAAATTACAATAAGAAATTAAATAAATAAAATAATAAAATAATAAAAAAATAAAAAAATTATTGATAAAAAAAGAATAATAATTTAAAAAATAAAAAAATATTCATAATGCTCAAAAAACAATTCCTAGTTTAAGCATGCGCCAAAATAAAAAATTTTGGTCAAAGTTTTTTGGCCGAAGGCCAAAAAAGCTTGAGATTAGTATTGAATATACTTATAACCTTCTTCTTCTTTAAAAGCATAATGAATAGTTCTGTATTGACTCATGAATTCAGTTACTTCATCCTTGATATCTACTTTGTCGCCTTCTGCAACTTTCCAGATAAACTCAGCAACTTCTTCCATTTCTTTTTCCTTCATTCCACGTCTTGTGATTTCTTGGGTACCTATTCTTATACCTGAAGGGTCATCACTGTCATTTACATTGTCACCTGGAATGAGGTTTTTGTTTAATATAATGTTGTTTTGCTCTAGCTCTTTAGCCAATATTGTTGCTCTTTTGACATCGCTTACATTCATAGCGACTTGGTGAGATTCTGTGTAGCCAAGATCTTCACAGAATACATTGAAACCTTGTTCTGCAAGAGCTCCAGCCAATGCTTTAGCGTTTTTGATTGTTTGTTTAGCATAATCTTCACCGAACTCGAGCATTTCAGCTGTAGCGATTCCTAAACCTGCTAAGTGGTGCAAGTGGTGATTGCTCACTACACCTGGGAAAACAGCATTGTCGATTAGTTCCTTGTTTGATTCGTCTGATAGGATGATTCCCCCTTGAGGACCTGGGAAGGTCTTGTGGGTACTACCCATCATAACTTCAGCTCCTTCCTTTAAAGGATCTTGGAACTGTTTACCTGCAATCAAACCGAGAACGTGAGCACCGTCATACATGATAGTTGCCCCAACTTCGTTTGCTGCATCTACAGCCTCTTTTACAGGGTGTGGGAAAAGGAATAAGCTTCCACCGAAGAGAATGATCTTTGGCTTTTCTTCCAATATCATCTTGTTCATTGCATCAATATCAATGTTCATAACCTCTGGGTTGAAAGGATGTTCAAGGGTTTTTAATCCTCTGATACCTGCTGCACTTACGTTTGCATGGGAGATGTGACCTCCAAATGGAATGTTCATAGCCATCATCTTGTCTCCAGCCTTTGCAAATCCAAAGAAAGCAGCAAGGTTAGCAGTTACACCAGATACAGGCTGTACATTAGCATAACTACAGTCATAGACTTCTCTTGAGAGCCTTTTTACAATGTCTTCAATTTCATCGATATATGTGCATCCTTGATATAAACGTTCGAATGCTTGTCCTTCAGCATATCTGTGAGCTAAGTCTGAAGCAACAGCTCCTGTAACTGCATTACTTGTAGTGTTTTCACTTGCAATAAGGTTTACGCTATCTCTCATCCAGTTATTATGAGTTTCCATTAATTCATTGAGTTTAGTAACTTCATTTTCGTATTGATACATAAAAATAACACCTATCTATTCTTAAATAATGATTAATTAATGTAATTTTGATTAAATCAAATTAAAAAATTATTAAAAAAAATTATAAAGATATGTTTAATTCTTTATAAAATTCTTATTAATATAGAATATAATTTTTAAGTTAAATAAAAGTTTTTATTAAATGTCAAAATAAGGCAGTTTTTTATTAATTTTTTTGTATTTAGTAATAAAATTGATAAATAGAAATCGGATAAAAAACAAAATCTTTTAAGAAAATTAAATTTATGAAAATGAGCCCTATGAAACATTTAAAAAGTTAAATAAAAAAGAGTTAAGATTTAAGAGTTATATTTCTAAACAATGAAAATAAAATAAAATAAGCATATAAGAAAATAAAATAAAAGAAAAGCTTTTCTAAAGGAACGAAAACTAAAATTTGAAGTGATTTTATTATGGCATTTGAGAGAAAGATTTAGAAAAGCTTTTCTAATTCAGAGGTGCAAAAATGATAAAAATAAAAGAAAAGCTTTTCTAAGGAGATGATATAGAGTTAGAAATGTGGAAGCTAAACAAATTAAGAAAAGCTTTTCTAATATATTGAGAGATAAATATGAAAATAAAAGAGAATTATTTAGATAATCCCCTTTTAATGGATAAATAAATTTCTTATCCTATTAATACTCATTTATTCATCCATTTTACTCAATAAGTCATCGAAGGAACCAAAAGTTCTGACATTTTTTCTCTGCTTCTTGTAAGAAACATCATATTTGGTTTTAAAGTAATTCAAGTGAACGAATTCCCCATCATTAATCAATGCAGAGCCGGTCCCATGATTGTTTGAAAACTTAATGTGTTGACCAAGACCTTGATTAGGAGAGTGGTTTAATTTGGAGTCGCTTAAATCTGCCAAAAATGCCCCTACATCAATATTTGAACTATTTGAACTACAATTACTGTAGTAATTAGTAATAGCATTCATGATATAGCTTTTAAGAATCTTGTCATAGTACTGGGAACAGAGGAAAGGATTATAGAACAATTCCAATCCTTTGATTTGGCCATTGATTATGAATATAGCTCCAATTTGATTGTAAAGCATGCTGAAATGTTTTAAATATTCATTAAGTCTTGGCCTGTGATGGACATAGCTATCATTCAATGCACTTGTTGGAGATCTGTAGGAATTCTTAATTTCAAGGTCGCTGATTGAAGCCCATACTTCAGACTGGCAGTCAGAATTATTATATAAGGTTTCAGACTTACGATGACGTGTTTCATAGTCTGCAAAGAAGTCAGAATGAGAAAATTCCCTTGCTTTAGGACTGTTTCCACGAGTATGCCATCTTCCATGTTCTGTACAGCTTACTGAAATAGGCATAGTGGTATTTCCAGGAACAATTAAAGACCTGTTCATTATTCTATTTTGCATAGCGCCAATTACTTCCTCGCCATCTATTAAAACAAGTGGAGTGGAAGACTTGTTTTGAGCCATGACAGTATTTACTGTGCTGCTTTCACATTCGGAAATCTTCACATACCCTTCTTGAATGCCCGCCTTAAGTGTGATAAATTCCTTTTTACCAGCGCTTAAAGCCTCAATAGGAATTACCTCCATATTTTTAAATTTTTGACTGTTCTTTAAGTCAATATCTAAAGATACATTATTTAAACTAATTTTCATTATATATCACCCCATTTTTTTATAGTTTTTTTAGTTTAAAGTTTATTAATTTCAATAATTAACACTCGAATACATAGGTGTAATCGATTTCTTCACCATTTCCAAAAGGAAACTTTTTGCCTTTGATTTCCACCTTTAGGAAGTCAAATCCTGTCTTTTCAATGATATTTTCAATCTCTTCATCAGACAATTCCTTATTATGCATTTCCAAATCAAGACAGACGGATTTGAATTCATCATAGAAGCAAAAGCTTTCGTATTCAATATTCAATTCATCCAATACAGATCCGAACTTGACATTCAAATCTATCTTAGCTTTGACATAGTCTTCAATCAAGTCTTCAAAACTCATTATTCAGCCTCCTTTACATAAATTTTAATAATATATTCATTTAGGGTGTCCGCCAAAATAAAATTTTGACAACACCAGTTAAAATATGGTTGCTCTGACCTCTAATTTCTCTTGGACAGAAATTTTCTCACAGAAATCAACTATATCTTCTTTATCATTTTTTATTTCTTGTTCTAAGTTAAATAATCGTATTAAATTATAAGCCACGGCATCTAATAGTATTCTTTCTTCTGTCTTTGTTTTTCCTATCACTACTTCGCTTTCTATATGGAATTGTTCCTTTAAAATGCCAAAAGGTCCTTCGACAGATGACCTTTTTGCATATTCTTCCTTATATTCCTCTGTTTCCATTTTTTCCCACATTGCTTTCTTTAAACTTCCGCCATATTCGGTGATTGTTCTGTGGGTTTGGGTGGATGAAAGGCAGTTTTCACGGCAATTGCAAGCCTTACAAGCACCATAATTGGAATATAAACGCTTAATTTTGTCTGGCTTGTCCAAATCATCATTTTTTTCAGTGTATTTGTTGAAAAAATACATTATTTGGCCTTCTGGACATTCAAATGCATCAATTTCAGGGAAGTATTTGAAGTGATCCTTGTGATATGGGTTCTTGTTCAATCTTCCGATTTTTTCCTTGGATTGCTTTCTATCTGGTATAACTCCATTTATTTGATTATCTGCAAGATATGATAAGCTTTCTTCATTCAGATAGATTGTATCTGCCAATACGAATCTTGGTATTACGTTTGTGTTGTTTATTGCCTTATCTACGATTTTTGGCAATTGGTAATGGTCTGTAGGGGCTTGTACGACGTTTATTGCACAAATCATTTTTGTATCGTAATCGACTGCAGATTGGATATTATAGCTTATTTGTGAGTTTCCTTTCTTGCTTTTCATCCAACGTGCTTCTATGTCGGTTACTGGCACTGATTTTTGACCAGACAGTGTGAATTGTGTTTTAATGTCATCCAAGAGGTATAATTTTTCTTGGTTGCTGATTTTTTTATTTTCAAGAATCTCTCGGGCCGGTTTATGGAGTTTATCTAGCTCTTCCTGACTTACACGGCCTCCTTCGAAGTAACGGGTTAATATTTCAGTTTCTTTTTCTGTGATCACTTTATTTTTTGAATTGTATGCTTTTTTGATGGTTCCGTCAATGGAAACTTCGTTGAAATCAGTGTAATCCACATCTGAAGCTTTTTTTAAGGTTGCTTTTAACAATTCATTGTAATATTTGCCGTATTTTTCTCTGTATCGTTGTAATGATCGTTCTGAAGGACAAATTCCATTTCCAACGAATTTATATACGTCATGATATTTTACCATGTCTGCTAAGAATCTCATACTATCAATATGCTCGATTTTAGCATAAATAAGCAATTTTAACATCTCTTTCACAGGAAAACTGTCACGCCCTTTCTTCTTTTTATTTTCTTTGATTCCTAAAAGAGGATAATATTCGTCAATGAAATCCACAACAAAACGAGAAATATGATCCTCTGGAATGTTAAAATCTAAAGTTCTAATGCCTAATTTTATTTGTTCTTCATCAGGAATTCTTTTAACCATAAATAACACCAAAATATTAACCCTTTGTTGATATTATTTATGTTTAAAGTAGTATATAAAGTTTACTATAATATTATTGCTTTATTTCATATTTAAAGAATAATTAACAAGTAAAAAATTTTTTCAAGGTGCAAGCACCAAAATTAAAAGAAAACAATAGAAAAAACATCGAATTTTAAAAAAATAACTAAAATAAATAACTTAAAAAATTGAAAATTTTAAACTTTTTTAAAAAAATAGCTTTTTGGCGGACCCTCTTTAATAATAAAAAAAAAATTAAATAAAATGGCTTTAATGATATCGATCTAAAATCAGTAATTAGTGAGATCAATAATAAATTAAAGTGGTGTGGTGGGAAGATTATAACTAATCTTCAAGTCTGTGCTTCCAATCGACATCCTCTAATTTCATATTGTCGCGATGAATGTCAGACACATCAGAAATTGTTTTAAATAAGTCATCTATTCCTTCACCAGTTTTCTTGAAGCTTGCGGTGTGGGATTGCCTGATTCCTATTTTAGATGCTTCACGGTAACTGTCTATGTCTGCACCAACAAAGATAAACTCGTAATCAAGCTCATCAATATAAGATCTTATTTGATCTTCATTGAATCTTCTTGAAGCGTTTTCCATTCCATCGGTAATGATTAAAAACAAGACTTTATTGTCGATTTCATCTTTAATACTTTCAATAGTTATTCCGATTGCATCGTACAATGCTGTGCATCCTCTGCATGAGTATTCATTAGTGGTGAGAATAGGAACCTCATTAATGTCCCTTCTAGAGTGGAGAATTTCATATTCATTGTCAAAAAGCACTGCAGTGACAAATGTTTTATGGTCTTTTGCAGCTTCGGTTTCAATAAAAGCGTTGAAACCCTTTGATGGTGCCTTTCTTGAAGCCAAGAATGCATACTGCCCTGAGCCGGGTTCAAGTATAACCACTATATCCATAGCTTCATTATCTTCGATAGCAATTCCATCAACTATTTTTTCGGTTTTGTCAAAATCGACACTTTCAAATTTTTTCATAACATATCACCCTTCTTTACTTTTTTTGGTAGTTTAACTACTGCCTAAAATTTGGTAGATAAATTTGTACTTAACTAGTACTTGCCACCATAATCCATAGCAGTGTAACTTACCACATAATTATATTGAACTTCATCATATATAAATTTATCCATAAAAATTAGGACGTTGCCATAATAAATTATGACGCAATATTTTTTAATAAAAGTATTAAAAATTTAAATAAAAATATTAAAAATAAAATATAAATTTTTTATAAAAAGATAATAATCATTATTAAAAAAATAATTATTATTAATCTAAAACTTATTTTAAGAATTTATATTATTCTTTTTAATATTTAAATATATATGATTAATTCTTTTACAAATGTAGTTCGTTTAACAACTCCATACAGTATATGGATTTGCTTATTTATAAAGGTTTGCTTTTTTCAAATATGAATTTTGTCCTTAAAATTAAGTACAATTGAAATAAAAATTGATGATGATTTTTGAACAATAAAAAATTGAAAAATAGATCCTGGAGGGAAAAGATAAATGATTAAAAAATAGAATAAAAAAATCCTTAAAAAAAAAGTTAAAGAATAAAAAGATTAAAAAAAAGAAAAAAAGAATCCTAAAAAAGGAAAGATAAAAGATTAAAAAAAAGAAAAAAAGAATCCTAAAAAAGGAAAGATAAAAAATAAAAAAAATAGAAGAAAAGATCTTAGAGAGAAAATATAAAAGATTCAGAAATAGTTAGTAAATGTACGAATCAAAATAAAATTTCTAAAAAAAAAGAAAAAAGAGTGGGAATAAAAATTCCCTTTTAAGTTTAAAGAATAAGAGAAATAATCTCTTAATCTATTTTGCAACGTCTTCAAGAGCAGCTGCAATTTGTGCCATAATTTGTTCGGTCTTGAAGTGGTTTTGGTTCATAGCACCGGATGGACATGCACCTACACAGGTACCGCATCCTTTACATAAAGCAACGTTAATAGCTGCGTGTTTGTCAGCGCCTTCACCTTCAATACTTACAGCACCGAATGGACATAATTCTACACATACTTCACATGCACCACAAACGGTGGTATCAGTGTCAGCAGTAATAGGTTCGATTTCTACTTCACCTTTAGCCATTGGGATAGATGCTCTTGATGCTGCAGCTGAACCTTGTGCTACTGCGTCAGGAATATCCTTAGGACCTTGTGCTACACCAGCAATGTAAACACCGTCAGTTAAGGTGTCAACAGGTCTGAGTTTTGGGTGAGCTTCCATGTAGAATCCGTCGGTAGTTCTGGATAAACCTAAGGTTTGTCTGAGTTCGTTGGATCCTTTTGGAGGTTCTAATCCAACAGATAATACAACTAAGTCGTAGGTGTATTCAGTTACTTTTCCGAGTAATGTGTCTTCTGCTCTTACGGTTAAGGTTAAGTCATCGTTTTCGAGGATTTCTGCAGGACGTCCTCTGATGAATTCAATACCGTATTTTTCTTGGGAAGTTTTGTAGAACTCTTCGAATCCTTTACCGAATGAACGGATATCCATGTAGTAACAGGTTACTTCAGTGTCAGGTTCGTGGTCAATACATAATTGAGCGTTTTTCATGGAGTACATACAACATACTCTGGAACAGTAGGATTTACCGATTTGTTCGTCTCTTGAACCGACACAGTGGATGAATGCTACACGTTTAGGTTCTTTACCGTCAGATGGTTTTTGTACGTGACCACCGGTAGGACCGGATGCGTTGATCATCCTTTCGATTTCCATAGCGGTAATTACGTTAGTGTATCTGCCGTAACCGTATTCGTATTTTTCGGTTGGGTCATATGGGTCGTAACCGGTTGCTGCAATGATGGTACCGACGTGGAGTTCGATTTCTTCTGGTTCCATGTCACGGTCAATTGCATCTGGACCACATACGGTTTCACAAAGACCACAGTCAATACAGTAGTTTTTGTCAATGGTTGCACAGAGAGGTACTGCTTGTGGGAATGGGATGTATGCAGCTTTTACCATACCTACACCTTCGTCGTAGTAGTTTGGTATTTCGATAGGACATACTTCTTGACATTGTCCACATCCGGTACAGTCATCCTCTTTGACGTATCTAGGTTTCTTTTCTACGGTTACAGTGAAGTTTCCGATGTATCCGTCTACTTCTTTAACTTCAGCATAAGTAATTAATTCAATGTTTTCGTGTTTGGATGTGTCTACCATCTTAGGTGCGAGAATACACATGGAACAGTCTAAGGTAGGGAAGGTTTTGTCTAATTGACCCATTCTTCCACCGATAGTTGGGTTTCTTTCTACCATGTAGGTTTTGAATCCCATATCAGCTAAGTCTAATGCAGATTGAATACCTGCTACTCCACCACCAATAACGAGACATTTTTTGTCTACTGCTACTTTAGAAGCTTCAAGAGGTTCTAATAATCTTGCTTTTGCAACAGCCATACGAGTTAAGTCTTTAGCTTTTGCAGTTGCTTCTTCAGGTTGGGTCATGTGTACCCAAGAGTCTTGTTCTCTTAAGTTAGCGAATTCAAATAAGAATTTGTTTAATCCTGCTTCTTCTACACATCTTCTGAAGGTAGGTTCGTGAAGTCTAGGAGAACATGCTGCTACTACAATTCTGTTTAAGTTGTGTTCTTTGATGTCTTCTTGGATAAGACTTTGACCAGGGTCTGAACACATGTATTTGTAATCTTTTGCAATAACTACGTTAGGTAAAGTTTCTGCGTAAGCTGCTACTTCAGGACAGTTTACGACTCCACCAACGTTTACACCACAGTGGCAAACATATACTCCCACTCTAATTTCTTCGTTGTTTATTTCTTCTGCCATTAAATCACCTTGTACAAGTTAAAATGATTAATCATTTGATCTAATTTTTATAAAATATTTTTATATATATAAAATATTAGATAATTTTATGTTAGAAATGAGAGTATATAAACCTTTCTATAAAAAAGTAGGAGTAAAGTATATATACTAGAAGATTTTAGACCATTTTAAGAAGAGTTATTATTGAAATAATAGAAATAAAACAAACTTTTGTAAAAATAAACATAATTGTAGGTTTAATATAAAAAACAATTAATAAATCTTCTTTAAATAGAAATTAGAAATAGATTTTTATATACCTAAATTTTTTAATTTTGAAAAAATGAATTTTAAATAAGCCTCGAGAGCCCTTTAATTGAATAAAAAATTCTGAACGAATTTCTTAATTATTAATATATCTATAAAAACGAACAAATTCTATGATTTAGTGTAACCTAAAAGGTGACAGCTAATTAATAATAATTTTTGAAAAAATAATAAGATTAAAATGAATACCTTCTAAAAAAAAATGATAAAGAAAATATGAAGATAAAAAATGAATATCTTCTAAAAAAATGATAAAGAAAATATGAAGATAAAAAATGAATATCTTCTAAAAAAAAATGAAAAGCAAAATATGAAGATAAAACAACTAAATTAAAAAAATATTATATATTGTTTTATTAATTTAAACTATAAACATTAAAAACAAAGGAATAGTCACTAAGCCAAACAAAGTCGAAGTAAAAATACAATCTGAAGTCAAATGAGGATCCAACTTATAAGTTATGGCTAAAACAAGCCCAATCATAGCTGATGACATAGCCGCTTCAATAAGTCCGATTGTATGATTGAATCCAGTGATTCCAAGCAAGGCCATAACCCCTAAAGCCACAAAGGGATATAATATAAGCTTAATGAATGAGGCAAGACTCACTTCCTTAAGATTGTTCTTAAGCCCGCTTATATTCAAGGACAAGCCTAAAGAGATCATAATAAGAGGGATAGTGGCATCACCCAAATAACCAACTACAGTAGTTCCGACATCTGTTATCGGAATGGCGAATATATTAAAGAGAATTCCTAAAACGATAGACCATAATGGAACAAAAGTAGCTATCTTTCTTAAAGCCACCTTCAATTCACCATCAAAAATCAATATCAGGATAACGCTCAATATTACAAATGTGATTGAGGTGGAGCAGTCACAGAAGACTGCACGTATAAGGCCTTCGCTGCCATAGATCCCCTGTGTAATCGGATAGCCTAAAAACCCTGTATTTCCCAAGACCACTGTTACAAGTATGCTCCATATTTTAACATTATCCCAAGCAAATAATTTAAGTAGAATATAAGTGAATACTCCTACGATTAAACTAGTGATAGTAGTGGAAAGTGTTAAAATACTCAAAGATGGAAGCAAGGAAACATCAGCAGTGTATAAAGCATTGAAAATTAGACAAGGTAGACATATATTGATTACTAAATTATTGAGTGTTTCGACATCTTCTTCTTTTAGAAGGTCTATTTTTTTAAGAAGCACTCCAAGCAGAATCATTATGATTATTGAGAGTATAATTATTCTAAAGTCCATAGCAATCAACATATAAAAATAAGTATTATTTAATTTATTTTAAATAATTAAAATACTTTTGTAATGATTTTGAGAATTAGAAAATTTAAGAATTCTATGGAATAAAAATAGTAGAAATGAAAATTAAGGAAAATAAAAGTTAAAGAAAAAGTTTAAAATGAAAAATAAGAAAAAAGGGTTTAAATTAAGTTAAAGAATAAAAATTAAGAAAAAAATAGAGTTATAATTAAGTTAAAGAATAAAAATTAAGTAAAAAAAGAAAAAACACAAGTTAAAGAGCAAGGTACTCCCAACAAGTGATAAAATTTTTGGTCAAGGTTTTTGAGCCGAAGGCTCAAAAAGCTTGAATTTAGTCAACAATTCCGTCTGTAGTAACCTTAAATACTGCTTCTCCTTCAGGTAAGTGAGGGCTGTCTACGAGCCTAGCAATTCTTTTACCAGCTAAACCTTTTTTAAGCCAGATTCTGTAAGTTGAAGCGTGTCCTAAAACGTGTCCACCAATAGCTTTTGTAGGGCTGCCGAAGAAAGCATCTGGTCTTGCTTGTACTTGGTTAGTAAGGAATACAGCAACATTATAGGTGTTAGCGATTTGTTGCAATGCATGTAAATGTTGGTTAAGCTTTTGCTGTCTGGTTGCTAATGATTCCCTTCCTACATATTCTGCTCTGAAGTGAGCCATAAGTGAGTCAACGATTACAAGCCTTACATTTACTCCACTTTGGATAAGCTCATTAATCTTTTCAGCCATCAATATTTGGTGAGAGGAGTTGAAAGCTCTTGCGATGTGGATTCTTTGTAAAGCCTCTTCACGGTCGATTCCACAAGCATCTGCGATTTGTTCAATCCTTTCTGGTCTGAATGTGTTTTCTGTATCGATGAATACACATTCCCCTTCAAGTCCGCCTCTTTCCTTAGGCAATTGAACTGTAACAGCTAATTCGTGGGAGATTTGACTTTTACCTGAACCGAACTCACCGAATACTTCAGTGATAGATTGGGTTTCGATTCCACCGCCGATCAATTCGTCTACGTTTTTGCTCCCTGTAGTGATACGGCCAACATCTCTCCTTCTTTCCATTACATCAAATGCAGTTTCAAAATCGATCTTTTCTGCCTTACGAGCTGCTTCAATAACTTTTTCAGCTACACCTTCACCGATTTCCGCTTTTACAGATAATTCTTTAGCAGTAGCAGTAGCTAATCTCATCATATCAGCAAATCCAGCCTCTCTTAACTTTTCTGCAGTTTTTTCTCCAACATTAGGTAAGTCTTCAAGTTCTACCATTATAATCAATCCTTTTTATTTAATTTATTCATCTGTCAGTTTGTTATTATGTTTTAATCGTGAAAATATTAATAAATAAAATCTATAGAAAAAAATAATAATTTAGCAGTAAAAACTGCTAATTTCTTATTAAATATTTTTTATGACGATTCAGTCAAATTACCATTCCAATTAAATATTTTTAAAATGATTCAACCAAATTACCATTCCATATTAAAGATCTTTCTTGGTCTTAACCTATTTTCCTCATCATATTCATTGAATGTAACATCTGCAAGGATTTCTAAGGTAATGCCTTCCAAATCATCAATCTTTCCTTCCAATGGACCAAGGTCTCCACCTTCTCCCTCATAGAGTTCAAAGATTTCATCCTGTTTCATGCCAAGCAATTCTCCAACCAATTCATTGAAGAATGTAACTTGAATGTCGCCTGTGTCATCCTCTAATTTACCTGGAAGCATTAAAAGGTACTTAGGCTCGTCAATATAATTGCCGCAGAAGCTGCATTCCTCAGCATCGATATCTTCAGGCTCTAATGTATTGTTACATTGAGGACATTTAGGAATGATCATCTTTTGACCATAGATGTCTACAAATCTGCCTGTAACTCTGATTTTAGTGTCGTCATCTGAAAGGTTAGCAATCTCCTTGGTTTGATACAATGTATTTTGTAACTCTAAAATGTCTGGAATATCATTTATCTCACTGTCAGATGGAGTTAAGATATTTGTTCCGTTTCCAACGCTTAATTCTAAATAGTCCATATTTGAATTATATCTTACACGTGGATTTTGGATTTTGATAGCGTCCCCAACGCCGTATGGAAGGTTATTCTTATCATCCCATAAGGTTACTCTAATGGAGCCGGTTATGTCTGCAACCTCCATATTTCCAACCAATCCTTTAGTGCCGTCATCCCTTGGGAATTCCCGAGGTTCATGAACTTCCAGGATTCTAGCCAAGACTTTAATGTTCATGTCATCCTCATCCAATTCTTCAATTTTTTTGCTGATGTAGATGGACTCTTCTAACTCTTCAAATGAAGGAAGGTCACCTGCTTCGCTTTCTGGGATTTCAATGAATCTTGTGGTCTTTCCTACATTGACTTCCACTGCATACATTCCCATACGGGTTCTGGCGTTTTCAACCTTGTAGGCCTTTCCTATTTCAGGAACCTTAGCCTTGTCATCCCAGAAGGATACCCTTACAAGTCCGTCAGGAGATGATCCATCAGCCATTTCACCAGAGCGGACAACACCTTCAGTGCCGTCATCCCTTGGGAAGGTGTGGGTGTCATTTAAGGTGATGATTCTACCGATAATGTCAACTTCCTCACCGTCTTCCTCAATAGATTGAACCTCGCTGATTGGAATAGGTCCTAAGTTTTCTGCTTGACCTTTTAAGGTTTCTATCAAATCGCTATGCTCTTCAGGGTTGATTTTTAACTCAGTGTTCCAATTGGTGTTTACCCTGTAGCCGTTTGAGAAATCATCATATTCTATATTTCCTCCAATGACCTTGACAATGTCTCCCTTGGAGATAGGTATCTTAGTGTCGTCTCCCCATAGGGTTACTCTGATGCTTCCTTCGTCGTCTGAAAGCTCGATTGATTTTACAAAGCCTTCAGAGCCGTCGTTTCTTGTGAATTGAATTACGTCCTGAACCTTTGTAACAAGACCGATAATGCTTACATCCTGCATCTCTTGGGCATCTGCAATCTTAATGATGTTTTCCTCATATTCTGGAATGTCATAGTCGCCTTCAGCCTTGACGATTCTTCCATCCCAATGGCTTAAGGAAATTTCTCCGTTTCTTTCTCTGGATTGTTCATTAAGGATTTTGACAATGTCCCCTTCCTTCAATTCCAAGATGTCGATTAGCTTAACGTCATTGTTCCATAATGTGTATGAGGTCTTTCCGCTTGCATCCTGAATTTCAAGGGAGGTTACCTTACCTTTCTTGCCGTTGCTTTCATAGGCATGTGGCTTAGGAACTCTGATTAGCCTTCCTATGATGCTTACGGTTTCATCAGGCTTAATGTCTGCAATCTGAGTAATCTTTTCCTCATAGACAGGGAAAGCAGCAATGTTTTCCGGATAGTTTTCACTGCCCTCTTCAATAGGTCTTAAAGATGATCTTGGACGTAGGGAGAATTCCTTACCTCCTCTGAAGCCTTCTTTACATTCGATATTTGTAATCTCTACAATATCTCCTTCAGTGACATGCTTGAGATGCTTGATGTTTTCAGTCCAAAGAACAAGTCTTAGCTCTCCGGTGTCATCGGCAATCTGCAAGTTGCAAAGCTTTCCTTGCTTTCCTTTTCTGGAAGTGAATATTCTGCTGTTTCCAATGCTCATTATACGTGCAACAACATTGAATCCTTCATTGCCTGGTTCAACATCAGATATCTTCTGGAATTCGCCTTCTACAATAGCAGGTCCTGGCTCATCATCGCCACCACCCACTAATGGATTAACAATCATGTTTAAAAAGTCTATGTCGCTGAAGAAAGAAGCGTCTTTAAATTCTGCCTTGTGTTCATTAAATTTAGTTATAAATTCTTCTTTGGACATTTGATCTTGGACTTTTTCCCAGCCTTCTACAATAGTCTGGAAGTCCTCATCGCTAATGTCTTCTTCCAAATTCATTCCTTCGAAAAATTCTTTTTCCATACCAAACCCTCGTTTTATTAAATTATAAATTTAGTCAAAGATTTTTAATAATTATTATTAAAAAATCACATTCAAGGGATTTACACTTTCATGCAATTTTTAAAATATTTTGAAAATAATCAAAGTCATTCTCAAATAATTATTTTGATACAATTTTTCTCTTGTAAATTATAATTTAATTTTATCTATATATAATGTTTAAGAGAGAGCATTTGAAAACTAATACCTATATTTCAAGTGTAAAAAAATATGCAATTTTCCCAAAAGACATCTAAAACCACGAAGATAAAAAAAATCACTTAAAATGGATAGATACTAGTTTTTGCCCTCACAGACTGTTTTTTTAAACATATAACCATAGATATTCATAAATCATATAATTTTTAATCAAATTAATTGCTATTTTTAATCAATTAAATTCTTTGATAAATTCTAATAGAATTATATTTTTGTTTTTTATAAACTTATCGGATTAATTAAAAATTATCTATTATATAATATTGTTATTATATGTAATTTAATTTATGATTTCAAAAGCGAAAAAATGACCAGAGAAATTAATACAAATGTATTTTCAAAATCATAATTAAATTGATAATATTTTTATAGAGACCGATGAGATGTAAAAAATATTTAGACTATAGATTATTTAGATAGATTATTCAGATGATGTAAAAATGTCCATTAGAATTCAATTATACTTATTTATCTAAGATTATAGCTTTAAAAAGGTAAAATCTTTCTAGATCAATAAAATCATTCCAAATTTTTTGAGGAAAATTCTTATGGATAGCCTTTAAGAAATCAAATTTAATAGAAAATTTTAATTATCGAGCAGAATAGGGTGAATTTTAGCTAAACCAAATCTAATAGGAAATTCGATTTTCTTAAGGCTATTTTTTAAAAAATCAAGATTCAATGAAACTACAGTATATGCAACGAATGATTTTAAAAAAAATCTTTTTGGAATAATTTACCCTTTCGCAAAAACAATCTGTACTAATTCATTATACGACCAAATATATAAACTTATGCTTTTTTAGTTAAAAAAAAGACAGTTCCATACAACTTTAACAATTTCAAGTCAATTTAGCCATTTTAAATCAATATTGATGTCAAAGTGTAAAATTGATGTCAAGGAGTAAAATTGATATGAGAATGTGAAATTGATGTCAAAGTGTAAAATTTTATAGAGTTTATAAGAGGGAGGGTATTTTTTAAAAATAAAGAGCTTAGGATGAGTATCTTTTTGGCCTTGAAAAATAGTTGACATTGGGATAAAATTTGAAAAATTTGTATCATTTCTTACGAACAAAAGCAATTTTGATGTGAGAATGTGAAATTGATGTGAAATTAAAAAACTATTAGCGAGTGGAGAACAGTCATACAATAAAAATAAGTGTTTAATAATAACAATAATTTAAAATAATGATAAAAATAAGTTGAATAAAAAAAGTAGATAAAAAATGAAATATTTAAATAAAATTAATTAATAAGCATTCTTATTACGCCTAAATACTGTCCAAAACATGATTTTTACATCCAGCGCCAAACTCCAATTTTCTACATAGCGAATGTCATATTCAATACGCTTTTTAATTGAAGTGTTTCCCCTATAACCATTTACCTGAGCAAGTCCAGTTAGTCCAGGCCTTACCTGATGCTTAACCATGTATTTAGGAATGGTTTTCTTAAACTCCTCCACAAAATAAGGCCTCTCAGGGCGGGGACCGACTACGCTCATATCCCTCTTTAGGACATTGAAAAACTGAGGAAGCTCATCTATGCTCCATTTTCTAATGAAAGTGCCTATTCTTGTCTTTCTTGGATCGTCCTTAGTTGTCCATTGGGATTTCTCCTCCTCATCATCCTGAACCTTCATGCTTCTGAACTTATACATCATGAAGGGCTTACCGTTATAGCCTATCCTTTCCTGCTTGAAGATGATAGGTCCTGGAGACTCAATCTTAATTGCAATTGCAGTTAAAATCATGATTGGAGATGTGATTATAATAGCTACAATGGATACAAAGTAATCTGAGACTATCTTCTTGAACTTATTGAAGGCATCATCCAATGGAACATAGCGGATATTGATGATAGGCATGTCATCAAGCATGTCAACTGAAGGCTTAGCCGGAAGATACTTATAATAGTCTGGAATGATTTCTGCCTTGATTCCCTCTTCCTCACATGCATCCACGATTTCGTTTAGATGGTAATAATACTTAAGGGGAATGGCTATGACCACCCTGTCAAACTTATGGGTCTTTAGAACACGAGGCAAGTCATCAAAGCTGCCTATAAACTTGGTTCCTTCAAATCGTTTGCCTATATTTTCCTTTCTTCCTAAAAATCCGGCAATATTGTATCCCAAATAGGTTTTAGAGTTGATCTTATGTGCAAACTCGAATGCCAAGTCATTGTCTCCGATGATAAGCATATGCTTCAGGTTAAGGTTGTTTGTTCTCATCATTCTCAATACAAGAACGACCAATACCCTTTCAGCGATTGTGAGAATCATTCCAAATAGGCTTAAAAGAAGGAGCATGATCCTTGAAAAGTTAGGCTGATTGATGATGAACAAAATAGCAACCAGGATGATGAATGCCATTATGTCAGACTTTACAATGTCCTCAGCACCAGAGAATATTGATGATTGGTTACGGAATGGCTTATAAAGACCAAAGAAGTAGTATAATAGAATATAAGTAGGAATTATGCAAACGATTGTGAATATGAAATAGTCACTGAATGGAAGGGAGCCTCCTACTGAGAATATGGTGGTCTTGAATCTTACAAAGTATGCAAGGCCTAGTGAGATAAGAATTACAATAATGTCTATGATGACTAGTATTGCATTTAATATTCTCTGATTTTCTTTAATCATGGTACCACTCTTTTAGGTTGTTTTTAAAGAACTTTAAAAACTAATTTTAATAATTAAACTTATAAATTCATTTAATCTTATATTCCACGTGAAAATTTAAATCTTATATTCTAAGTAAAAATTATTTTATAAAAATTATATTCACATAATAATTATCCAAGTAAACATAATATTTTATATTATATATAATTTTAAAAAATATGATTTATATAATTACCTATTTTAATTGCCTAAAAAAATAATAAAAGTTTTTAGAATAATTATAAATTTAAAAAAATAATAATTATTTAAATATTTGATAAAAAAAGTAATAAAAATTAGATAAGAATAAATTAAGACAATAAGATAATTTTTAAAAAAGTCTGTATTGATTAAAATATCATTTGGAATAAGAAAATTATAGCCTGAAAGCATTCTAAACTAAATTAAAACAAGTGAAAACAAGTATCAAGACCTGAAGGCATTTCTAACTAAGTTAAAAACTAGCAAAACTCCAATTCCAATATAGACTGCAATGTTTACAAGGAAATTATATTTTTTAGTATAGTGCTTTTTATAAAAGACATACATTGCCCTATAAAACTCATAAATAATCTTTGGATTTCTTTTTTTAGTATTTTTATCCTCGCTGCTTGCTCCCTTATAGTGAATTATCTCTGCCTGGCCGAAGTAAACTATCTTCCATCCTGCCTGTTTGATTCTATAGCACCAATCAATATCCTCTCCATACATGAAGAAAGCATCATCCAAAAGGCCTACTTCATCGATTGTAGTCCTTCTAACAAGCATAAATGCCCCTACAAGGCAATCAATCTCATAAATACCATCATCATCAAGATCATCCAGATTATAATCGTTCTTGTCACTATCTACATTTATATGAAACAATTTATAAAAGGAGTTTGCAGGATTTGGAAAGCTGCGCTTGCAGGCCTTGTCAAGACTTCCATCGGCAAGGGAAACCTTACAGCCTAATGCATCTATATCATCGTGGCCTTTGTCTGTTATGTAATCCATGCACTTGTCGATAGTGGATTGCTTCATAAGGGTGTCTGAGTTTAAAAGAAGTATGAAATCCCCTTTTGCTTGCTCTATTGCAATATTATTTGCCTTTGCAAAACCATCGTTGGATTGGTTTGGAATGATTTTTAATATTCCTCGTTCTGTTTCACTTTTAAAGTATTCTTGAAGTTTTTCAAGGCTGTCATCTGTTGATTTGTTGTCTACAAGGAATATTTCATATGTATAATGAGTAGGTTCAGCTAAACAAGAATCTATAGTGTCCCTTGTTAATTTAAAGGTGTTATAATTAACAACAATAATTGATAAGTCTATATTTCTCATTCTTTTTCACCTACGAGTAAATTCTGTTATTCGATTATTTCAATCCTATTTTTTAAAGTAGCCAAATGTGTTCTTAATCATCTTCCATTCTATCTTAAAGTAATTTTTCCAGTTTTTCCATTCAAAGTGGGTCTTTTCTATTCCTTTTCTTTCTCTTAAGCCCTCTTTTACTCCGCCCAAATAGATTGAACCGAATCCTTTCCTTAAAAAGAAGAGGTATTTTATGAAAAATCCAAGAAATATGAAGATGAAATTAACAATCTTTAGAGGAATTGGGAAATTCTTATAAATCATCCAAACATTATTTCGTGCAGCAAGCCTTATCTTAAACTCATTATACCTGCTTCCGCTTGTAGCACTTCCATAATGATAGATGATTGATTTAGGCTCTAGGTAGTTTCTATAACCATTTATTTGAGCCCTGAATGAAAGATCTATATCCTCTACATAAGCAAAGAAATTATCGTCAAAAAGACCTATTTTCTCCAAAATGGATTTTCTATACAATGCAGCACCTGCACAGGATGAGAATATCTCCCTTTTTTCATTGTAGTTGTCAATCGGACTCCCATCGCCTAGTTTCTTAGTGTATGCAAGTAGATTATATTCATCACCTGCATCATCAATTAGGCTTCTATTATGGTACTGTATCATCTTTGACTGAATGGAGAATGGATTTTTCCCCTCTTCAATGGATCTTTCCATAGATTGAATTAATGTTTCTATAGTATTAAATTCAAGTTCTACATCATTGTTTACAGAATAGATTAGTTCGGATTTAGCCAAGCGAATGCCCTGATTGACTGCAGGAGCAAATCCAAGATTTTTATCATTTTTTATAAGTTTTATGTCAATCTTATAGCTAGGACTGTTTATGTATTCTTCTATAAGATCACAGCTGGCATCAGTAGATGCATTATCGATTATGATGATCTCTTCTATGAACCTACTTTGAAAAGCTAAGGTTTCAAAATAGGCGTTTAAGAATTTAAGACCATTATAGTTAGGTGTTACTACTGATACTTTCATATAATCACTATTTTTTTTAATTGAATTATGAAGAATTTAAAATAAATTGGAATAATATTTTATTCAAAGAAGGATTAAAAGGAACCTTATTTAGAAAATCTACTTTTTAGAGTACATCTTTTCATAATATTCTTGATATTCGCCGGATTTTACCTTTTCCATCCAGTCTTGATTGTCCAAATACCAATGGATTGTTTCCACTATTCCTGTTTCAAATGTGTATTTTGGTTTCCAGCCTAATTCTTCTGTTATTTTGGTTGAATCTATTGCATAGCGTCTGTCATGACCTAATCTGTCTTTTACAAATTTTATTAGGCTTTCTGGTTTATCAAGTTCCTTAAGAATAAGTTTTACTATTTCTATATTTTGCTTTTCGTTGTGGCCGCCAATGTTGTATACTTCTCCTATCTTTCCTTTGTGGAGAACAAGGTCAATAGCTGAGCAGTGGTCGTAGACGTGTAGCCAGTCTCTTATGTTTTTTCCGTCGCCGTATATTGGGAGCTCCTTGTCTTCTAAGGCATTGGAGATCATTAGTGGTATCAGTTTTTCTGGGAACTGATAAGGCCCATAGTTGTTTGAGCATCTTGTTATGTTGATTGGGAGGTCGAATGTCTCTCCATATGCTCTTACCATAAGGTCAGCACCTGCCTTTGAGGCTGAATATGGGCTGTTTGCCTGGAGAGGAGTTGTTTCGGTGAAGTATCCCTCTGGGCCTAGGCTTCCATATACTTCGTCGGTGGATACTTGTAGGAATTTTTTGATTTGGTATTTATAGGCTGCATCAAGCAATACCTGTGTTCCGATTATGTTGGATTTGATGAATATCTGCGGGTCTTCTATGCTGCGGTCCACATGGCTTTCAGCTGCAAAATTGACTATGTAGTCTACGCTGCTTACAACAACATCAACAAGACCTTCATCCATGATATTTCCCTTAACAAAGGAATAATTCGGATTATCTTCAATATCTTCAAGATTTTCAAGGTTTCCGCAGTAAGTCAAAGCATCTAAATTAACTATTTCATAATCAGGATACTTATCAAGCATATATTTTATAAAGTTACTACCTATAAAACCTGCACCGCCAGTAACTAAAATTTTTGTCATAAAAACACCTTAAATAAAATATAATTAATTAAAAATAAATAAAATTAAATAAATAAATCAAATAAACTAGATTAAACTGAATTAAACTAAATTAAACTAAATTAATCAAAAACTAAATCATCATTCATCTTCCATATAGAAATCAGTTGGAGTGTCTTTCATTGGCTTCAATAGCTTGTCCTTTTCAGATAGAATCAGATCCTCTTCCTTAAGGTCTCCCAATGGCCATTCGATTCCTATATCAGGGTCGTTCCATTGGATTCCTCCCTCATCATCTCCTTTATAGAAGTCTGTACACTTGTAAACGAATTCTGCTTCATCTGATAATACTAAAAAGCCATGGGCAAATCCTTTTGGTATAAATAACTGTTTTTTGTTTTCTTCAGAGAGTATTTCCCCCATCCATTTTCCATATGTAGGTGAGTCTTTTCTAAGATCCACTCCCACATCGAAGACTTCTCCCTTTATTACACGAACCAGCTTTCCTTGTGGCTGTGTGTATTGGAAATGGAGGCCTCTAAGTACTCCTTTTGATGACTTTGATTGATTGTCTTGAACAAAGGTTAAATCAATCCCCTCTGCCTTAAAGTCATTCTCATTATAAGTTTCCATAAAGTAGCCCCGTTCATCTTCAAAAACGGTAGGTTCAACTGTAAATACACCTTCAATTTCACTTTTAATTATATTAAACTTGCCCATATTATCACTTAAATTATAATAGCCATTATTATTCTTTTCATTAAATAACTAATCTTCTTTCTGTTAAATAAAATTATACTTCTCCAATTAACAGATTATACTTCTTTCTGTTAAGTAAAATTATACTTCTCCAATAACAGATTAAATCTTTCTTTCTGCTAATTTAGTTAAATAATCACCATAAGCAGTTTTCTTAAGAGGCTCTGCTAATTTTAAAAGCTCTTCTTTGCTAATATATCCCTTGGAATAAGCAATTTCCTCCAAACAAGCAATATACAAACTTTGTCTCTTTTGAACTGTCTCAATGAAATTAGCTGCCTCAAGAAGCCCATCATGAGTACCTGTATCAAGCCAAGCCATACCTCTACCTAGGAGCTCTACCTTAAGCTTGCCCCTATTAAGATACTCCTCATTTACAGAGGTTATTTCAAGCTCTCCCCTATCTGAAGGCTTTACACTCTTTGCTATCTCAATAACATCATTATCATAGAAATAAAGTCCCGGAACAACATAATTGGATTTAGGATGTTCTGGCTTTTCTTCTATGGAGAGAACATTCCATTCATTATCAAACTCAACAACCCCAAAAGCCTCTGGCTTGTTTGTAAAGTAGCCGAATATGACCGCTCCATCATCAAGATCACGAGCTCTTTCTAGGATTTCAGTAAATCTGTGTCCATGGAAAATATTGTCTCCCAATATAAGAGCAACATTGTCATCGCCAATAAAGTCTTCCCCTATGATGAATGCTTCAGCAAGCCCGTTAGGATTCTCTTGCTCAGCATAGGAAAAGGACATTCCTAAATTGCTTCCATCCCCTAGCAAGTCCTTATACATTGGCAAATCACGAGGAGTTGATATTATTAATATATCTTTAATATTCGCTAGCATCAAGACAGATATAGGATAATAAATCATTGGCTTATCATATAAAGGCAATAACTGCTTAGAAACAGCCTTTGTAATTGGATATAATCTGGTTCCAGAACCACCAGCTAAAACGATTCCTTTCATATTATCACAACTTAAATATAACTACAAATATGTGTTAAATTATTAAATAAATATTAAATTTTACCTATTTTTACAAAAAAATTATATAAAGAAATATATTGATTCAAAGCTTCCTTATAATCTCTCATTGGAACAAAACCTGCGCTTTTCCATTTTACATTGCTTAATACAGAATAATGTGGCCTTGGAGCAGGTCTTGGAAACTCTTCAGTGCTTACAGGTATGACCTTCACATCAATATCAGATATTCTAAAGATTTCTTTTGCAAAATCATACCAGGAACATTCCCCATCATTTGTAAGGTGATAGATGCCATACTTATCGCTGTCTAGAACCTCACATATTGCCATTGCCAAATCAAGAGAGAATGTAGGAGACCCTATCTGATCATTTACAACAGTTATCTCATCATGTTCCTTAGCCAAATCCAACATGGTCTTTACAAAGTTTCCTCCATGGATTCCATATAGCCAAGCGGTACGAAGAATGAAGTATTTTTGAGTGTTTTCCTGAATGAACTCCTCTCCAGCAAGCTTGGTCTTTCCATATGCGCTTTGAGGACCTAATTTGTCATTTTCTATAAGAGGAGTTCGCTTAGTTCCATCAAAGACATAGTCTGTGCTTATATGGACCAAAGGAATATCAATCTTATTACAGGCTATTGCCAAATTACGAGGCCCTAGGGCATTTACTGCATATGCATCATCATAATGAGTCTCACAGTCATCTACAGCAGTGTAAGCTGCAGCATTTATGACTATTTCCGGACGTTCTTTAGCAATAAAATCAATACATCTTTCTTCATCTGTGATGTCTAGGTCTTTAGAGCCTGTTGCAATTAAATCATGATTTTTTAGAACCTCTCTTAAGTCAGATCCTAACATTCCATAAGCGCCTGTAATTAAAATCCTCATAAATATTCCTCTAAATTAATTTGAATAAATATTGTAATAACTGTTGTAATATATTATAATATAATTTTTAATTTCATAAAATATATAATTAATCAAAAAATATTAAATTTTTTCTCTAATTGGAAAAATAGCAAAAGAAAACTGTAAAATAAATTAGATTGCCTTAATAGTGAAAAATAGCCAAAATTATTCTGATAATATTTATATTAAATAAAGATTATATATAAAATCGTATAAACTATTTTAATTAATATTTAATAGTGTTTGAATTGATTAATTTTTTAAAAAAAAAAATAAACTCTTAAAAAAGATTTTGAAAATAACAATTTAGCTATTAAACGAAAAGAAATAAACATTTAATTATTAAAGAAATAAAACTTAAAAATTACTAAAATGCAATAAAAATAAACTCAGGGAGATATTATGAAAATTTGTATTGTAGGACAAGGATATATCGGATTGCCAACTGCAGCATTATTTGCTAAAAGTGGCTGTGAGGTTGTTGGCGTAGACATAAATAAGGAAATCATTGAAAAGCTAAACCAAGGAATAGCCCATATAGAAGAGCCTGGAATAAGCGACTCAATCAAAAATGCGGTAGACCAAGGCCATTATCATGCTTCATTAACTCCTGAGGAGGCAGACACATTCATAATAACCGTTCCAACCCCATATTTGCCTGAGGATCTTAGCTGTGACTTAAGCTATGTAATATCCGCTTGCAATTCCATTCTCCCTGTCCTTAAAAAGGGAAATGTCGTTATCATCGAATCAACAATAGCTCCAATGTCTACAGATGAGGTAATCAAGCCTATCTTTGAAAATGAAGGCTATGTCATTGGAGAGGACCTATATCTTGCTCACTGCCCTGAAAGAGTATTGCCTGGACAAATAATGGAAGAGCTTGTAAACAACAACAGAATAGTAGGTGGAATCACTGAAGAATGTACTAAAAAAGCTGCAGATGTCTATAGAACCTTTGTAAAAGGAGAAATAATAGAGACTGAAGCAAAGACTGCAGAATTATCAAAATGCATGGAAAACACCTTCAGAGACGTCAACATCGCACTTGCGAATGAGCTTGCTAAAATATGTGCAGAGATTGGCGTAAACGCCCTTGACGTTATTGAAATGGCAAACAAGCATCCAAGAGTTAATATCCATAGCCCAGGCCCTGGTGTTGGAGGCCACTGCCTTGCAATCGATCCATATTTCATCTATGCAAAGGCTCCAGAGACAGCAAAAATAATCAAGCTTGCAAGGGATACAAATAACAGCATGCCAGGTTTTGTAATAGAGAATACCGGAAAGATTCTAAGCAAATTAGACAAAGATGCAGAGAAGATAAGCGTATTTGGAGTGGCCTATAAAGGAAATACAGACGATGCAAGGGAAAGCCCTGCATTTGAGATAATTGCAGGACTGAAGGCTGCAGGATATGAAGTGGTCATACATGACCCTCACTTTGACAATCCAGATTACTTAGACTTTGATGATGCAATCAAGGATTCTTCAATGATACTTATCTTATCTGACCATAATCAGTTCAAGGATATGGATTATGATAGCATAAAGAGGAATATGAAGACCAAGCTCATATTTGACACTAAAAATATAATTAAAAGTGTACCAGAGGATGTTACTTTAGTCAATTATGGCAATTTGTATAAGTTTATACATTAATGATAGAATAAAACGAAAATTGTTAAAATCCAAGTGAAAAGCAACAAAAATAAAAATAATCATAAAGCTAAAAGATTTGGAATAAATAATTTTCAAATCTTTTAAACGCTTAATTTAAAATTCTTTAAATATATAAGATTTCAAAAGGGTTTATTTAAATATAAAAAAGATTAAAAAATAATAAAATCATTCATTTTTCATTCTAACTAACTATTTTAACTTATTTTTAAAAACATAGGTGAAAACATGTCAACAATTGCTGAAAAGATATTATCAAGAGCTTCAGGACAAGGACAAGTTGAAGCTGGAGATATAGTCATGGCTGACATTGACATAGCCATGATGCATGATTTGACTGGACCTCTTGCAGTTGAATCATTTAACAAGATAGGAACTGAAAGGGTCTGGGACAATGAAAAGATCGTCATCCCATTTGACCACCAAGTTCCAGCAGATTCTCTTGACTCTGCAAACAATCATATCCTAATGAGAAAGTTCGTAAAAGAGCAGGATATAAAAAACTTTTATGATGTTTATGAAGGAGTTTGTCATCAGGTTCTACCTGAAAAAGGCCATGTGATTCCAGGAACTGTTATTGTTGGTGCAGACTCACATACCACAACATATGGTGCCCTTGGAGCATTTTCCACTGGAATAGGCTCTACAGACATGGCTATGGTATTGTCCACCGGGCAATTATGGTTTAAGGTTCCAGAAACCATTCAATTCAATATAGAGGGAATCCTTAAGGAAAATACATCTGCAAAGGATGTGATTCTTAATATAATTGGACAGGTAGGGGCAGATGGAGCAACCTACAAGTCCTGTGAATTCAAGGGAGAGACCATATCCACTATGAACATTTCAGATAGAATGGTATTATCCAATATGGCTATAGAGATGGGAGGAAAAACCGGAATAATTGAGCCTGATAATGTAACCTATCAATACCTTAAGGACAGGGTAAAGGACGAAAACAAAAACAGATTAAAGGCATTCATTGAAAAGTCCAATCTTAAAACAGATGAGGATTCATCCAGTCTTGAAACAATGGACATTGATGTTAGCGACCTTGAGCCACAAATCGCATGCCCACATAATGTAGATAACGTTAAGCCAGCAAGCGAGCTAAGCGACATTGAAATAGACCAAGTGTTTGTAGGTTCTTGCACAAACGGAAGAATTGAAGACCTAAGGGATGCCGCAAAGATATTAAAAGGCAAGCATATAGCATCCGGCCTTAGAATGCTCGTGATTCCTGCATCAAGGGAAACATATATGAAGGCATTGGATGAAGGATTAATCAAGATATTTGTGGAAGCTGGAGCCCTTGTTTCAGCACCATGCTGTGGACCATGCCTTGGAGGCCATACAGGACTAATAGGTCCTGGAGAGGTCAGTCTTTCTACATCAAACAGAAACTTTAAGGGAAGACAAGGAAGTCCTGAAGGTGAAGTTTACCTATCAAGCGCTAAAGTAGCTGCACAATCAGCAATTGAGGGAAGAATTAGTGTTCCTAAATAAGAAAAAGAAAAACAAACCATCTTAGGGGATAAAATGAAAGGAAAAGTTTGGAAATTTGGAAATGATATTGATACTGACATCATACTTCCTGGAAGATATTTAATCTATACTGATGAGGAAAAGCTATCCGAGCATTGCATGGAAGGATTGGACCCTGACTTTAAAAATAAAGTAAGCGCTGGAGATTTCATCCTTGGAGGAACTAACTTCGGCTGCGGATCAAGCAGGGAGCATGCTCCAATAGCAATCAAAGGCTGTGGAATATCTGCAGTAATCGCCGAATCCTTTGCAAGGATCTTTTATAGAAATGCAACAAATGTGGGAGTTCCCCTCCTAGAAGCTCCTGGAATAAGTTCTGCCATTGAAAATGGAGAGGAAATAGAAGTGGATATGGAAAAGGGGATTATCATATCTGAAAGCGGAAAGGAGTATGAATTTAAGAAGCTGCCTCCATTCATGTTGGAAATCCTTGAAGAAGGCGGATTGATTAATTATCTTAAAAAACAGAATGAATAACAATTATTTATCATTTTAAAGAAAAAAAATATTATATTTATCATATTAAAAAACAAATAAATATTATTTTTTTAAATAACAATAAATACAAAATTAGCGAGAGTTTAAACTTATTATCTATTATAGTAAAGGAGATTGAAAAATGTACGAAATTGCAGTAATTCCTGGAGATGGAATAGGTAAAGAGGTAATGGAAGCAACCATAAATGTTTTAGAATCATTGGATGTGGACTTTAACTTTACTTATGGTGAGGCTGGAGACGAATGTCTGGAAAAGAACGGAGTGGCCCTTCCAAATGAAACCATCCAACTTGCAAAAAATGCAGATGCCTGCCTATTCGGAGCTGCAGGAGAGACTGCAGCAGATGTCATCGTAAGACTAAGACAGGAACTGAACCTCTTTGCTAACCTAAGGCCAGTTAAAAGCTATCCAAATACAAATGCCCTCTTTGAAAATCTTGACTTTATGATAGTGAGGGAAAATACAGAAGGAATGTATATTGCAAAGGAAGAGGAATATACAGCCGAAGGAGCAATTGCAAGAAGGATAATAACAAGAAAGGCAAGCGAAAGAATAATAGAATATGCTTTCCAATATGCAAAGGACAACAATAAGTCAAAGGTTACAGGAGTTCATAAGGCAAATGTGCTAAAAATATCAGATGGTCTCTTTAGAGATATATTTAATGAAATAGCAGACAAGTATAAGGATGAAATAGATTCAGAGGATTTTTATGTCGATGCAACTGCAATGTATCTCATAACAAGACCTGAAAGCTTTGAAGTGATTGTAACAACCAATCTCTTTGGAGACATACTATCAGATGAAGGTGCAGGACTTGTAGGAGGCCTTGGAATGATTCCATCAGGCAATATTGGAGAAAACGGAGCATTGTTTGAGCCAGTCCACGGTTCAGCCCCAGACATTGCAGGTCAGGGAATTGCAAATCCATTGGCTATGATGCTTTCAGCAGTCATGATGCTGAACTATCTTGGTGAGAGTGAAGCTGAAGAGAAGTTAAATAATGCAATCCTTGAACTATTAAATGAAGGAAAATGCCTAACTCCAGATTTAGGTGGCAGTTCAACAACTATGGAAGTTAGTGAGGCCATAAAAAGCAAATTATAATAATAAAACCCCTAAAATATATTAAAAATTAAAATATTAAAATACACACTAATCTTACAATTTCAAATAATTAAACTCTAATCAACTATCAAGGGATAAAATGAAAGACAATAACAAAAAAGAACAAGCAGAAGACCTATTAATAGCAAACAAATTCCCTCCTATGAATGATGTAAGTGGAATCATACTTGCAAAAAGAGCCCTGCTTAGCGGCAAGAGATATGATGTTTGCCATACAGTGATTAAAGAGCCCCTTGATAATGACTTTAACGAAATTGCAGAAGAGATTATAGATAACAGAATCATTATAAAGAATTTCGAATATGAAATGAGTAAAAAGGAGCTTAATGAGACCTTTAGAAATTATATAACAGAGGGATTGAAAAAACTGGAAGAGACAAATCCCAACTATAAAACAATAACTACACGTTCCTGGGGATTCCAGCCTAATTTTTTAGCTTTGGAATATAAATTAAAGCACCCAGACACATTCTGGACTGCTGAATTCTCAGATCCCTTAACTGTGAACATTGAAAACAAGCCAAGGGATAGAAGATTCAAGTTAGACAATAAGGAATACATCGATAGAATCAATAATGAAATCGACAAGGTCAATGAAAGAACCGGACAAAATCTGGAGCATATTAAGGAAAGCGACTTCATATACTTGATATGCGAATATATAGCATATGTCTTTGCCGACAAGATACGCTTTACAAACCCAAACCAAAGGGAGATAATGCTTAATCAATGCCCTTATGATGTAAAGGACATGGTCATGGCAAAGTCTGAAATCAATCCTCACCCTACCCTTGATGAGAAATACTACCACATCAAGGAAGTTGACTATAAGATTGATGATGACTGCATAAATATAGGATACTTTGGAACTTATTTTGGAAAGAGAAACTTTGAAACAATCTTCTATGCCTGCGAAAGCCTAAATGAGGACATAAGGTCAAAAGTAAAATTCCATCTCTTCCTAAACCATGGAGATAACCTAAAAAGACTTACAGGCAACTTAAAGATAAGCAAGAACATCATAGTGAATGACAAGGTTTCATTGCTTGAATTTTTAAATCTATCTACCAAATTGGACATTCTCCTTGTAAATGATACAGAGACAAAGGGAAACTTTGAGATAAATCCATACCGCCCATCTAAAATAGCTGATTATATTGGAAGCGGAAGAGACATATGGGGAATCTGTGAAAAGGACAGCATAATGGATGGATTAGATGAAATAAAATATAAATCTTATATTAATGACTTCTATTCAGCTAAATTGACCTTCAATCAGATAGTTAAAGATTCTAGTAAGATAGATGATGGATTGAAAGAAAATCCATTCGAGGATAATGATTATTTAGCTAAAAGAGCCAGTGCAATGAGTGAAGATGAGATAGTTGAACTGATAAATGAAAATAATTACCTAAAGGGTAGAACCAATCATTTAAATCATCTTTTTAATGGAACAAGAGGAAGAGGCTTGTTTGCAGATGAGGCAAAGAAACTGAACTTGAAAAATGAAAAATTAGAGATGGAAAATAAGAAACTAAAGAAAGAAAACAAGAAGTATAAAAAGGATTTGAAGTATCTTAAGTCTTCAAAAGGCTCTTTAAAGTACCAAATTAAAAAGATAGTGAAATAATCAATTAAAATAATTCTAATTAAACTAATAAAACAATATTGGTGTAAAAATGACCAAACCAAAAGTTTCCATGATTTTATCAGCATATAATGAAGAGAGATTCATCGATAAGGCCATATGCAGTCTAACAAACCAAAGCCTTAAAGACATAGAAATAATCATAATAAACGATGGATCCACCGATAAAACACCAGAAATCATAGAGAAATATGCTGAAGAAGACCCAAGAATCACTGTAATAAACCAATCAAATATTGGGCTTGGAGCAAGCAGAAATAAAGGAATGGCAATTGCCCAAGGAGAATATGTGGGATTTCTTGATGGAGATGACTGGTACAGATTAGATGCTCTTGAGATAGCATACAATGAGGCGAAATCAAAGGATACAGACATAACCATGTATCAGATGATAAATTATGATGATGCAACAGGACGAATATACGAAAACGACTGGTTTAATCTAAACAACCTTGATGAAAGCTTTGATGGTATAGTATTTACACCTGAGAAAACAAAAGACTTTCTATTTGACTTATCAGTAAGTTCATGCCAAAAGATCTATAGAAATGATTTTTTAAAGTCAATAAATGCAAGCTTTCCAGAAGGAATCTATTTTGAAGACATGCCTTTCTTCTTTTATGTCTATCTTAAGGCAGAGAGAATTTCAATAATCAGACATCATTTTTATTACAGACGAAAGCACAATGCTTCAATCACCCATGTGGTAGATGCAAATTATCTGGATACTGTGGAAGCGGGATGCGAACTAATGAGAAGATTCATAGACAATGGGTTCTATGATGACTATAAGTTCGACCTTATCGCATACAAGATAAATGGTCCAAGAATGGCTCTTATGGACATAACTGAAGATGCTAAGGAACCGTTGTTCAATCTAATAAAAGAAGACTATGAGAAGATAAAAAATACAGAATATTATCAGGATTATCTTGATAATCTAGGTCCAAAGAAGAAAAAGTTCTTTTTAGATGTAATTAAGTATGACAATTATGAGGAATTTAAAAAGAACAATCCAGAATATTAGGTCAAATAGCAATTAAATGCCTATAATTTTATGATATTCTCCAAAAATATCAATCTAAAAATAAAAAACTTATTTAATTTCTCCAATTAAAAAATAACTTATTTTCTAATCTTTCTAAGAGGAGAAGTTATCTTCCAGCTATTGGACCCCTTCATCTCATCAATCATCTTTTTCTGCTTATCAATAATAGCTTCCTGATTTTTAATGATCTCTTCCTTTTTGGAAATGTCCTTCTCATGCTGCCTCATTCTTTTTAAGACATTCCTAATATAATCCCTAGTTCCAATGGCATTTCTAGACAATAATAAGTTATTTCTTTCAAATATTTCCCTCTGTGAAATATCAGAGTAATAAGAATTGTTGATATGTCCGGTGAATTTCTTAGATTTTTCAATCAAATCCTTACGTATTTTCAAATAGTCCTTGGGATTTTCAGGAGGATTGTCCACATCAAAGATATTATAATTGGATTCATAGCTATCAATGTCACTCTCCAGCAATAAATTGCTCAATCCATCAAACCTTTCCCTAAATCCCCTATTGTTCAATAGCATCACTGGAGTCTCTAGGGCAAGAGATGGCAAGGCGCAATGCAATCTGTCGGTGATTACACAAGAGGCATTCTCATATATCCTTAAAAGATTTTCAGCCATAAACAGCTTTTCCTCATAATCATAAAAGGAGCTAAGGTTATAAAGCCATAATGGCATGGATTCTGGAAATGATGTGTCAAATGATGGTATCATGTCTTGCTGAATCCTATAGATCTTTTTATCTGTCTTATCCTTTAAAAAAGAAATGATCTCATCTGCAATTTCAGAGTTTACAACAATATAATCCTGTCCTTTATCCAATTCCCTTTCCTCTTTAGTTTTGCCATTATCCAATGTCAATGTAAGGCATCCGGAAAAGTATGCATCTATTCCCTGCTCATTTAAAAACTCAACTGTTGAATAATCCCTGCAACCTATAGGGGCATGGTTCATAAAGTATTCTATGCTTTCATCGCTTAAAAGAGCTTTTAACCTTTCCTTATTGCTTGAAGTGGTGTTGAAATGCATGGAGATAAGGAGAGGATCGATTGATTCAGATGGAGGCCATGCCTTTTCACAGTCAAGATACCATCCATTCATAATCATCTTTACATTATCCTCCTCATTGAAGAGATTTATCTTCTCATGATCGATATAGTAATCTATCTTAGGCAGGAATCTTCTAGCAGCAATTGTCTGTATCTCATTGCCTAAGTTTGTTGTATAGTTGTAAACCATTAAAGCATAATTCATTTTCAATCCACCAAACAGTAAAATAAATTCAATTAATCCTAATAAAAATAAATAAATAAATTAAACCGAATAATTACCAATAATTCTAAATAAATAAATAAAACCCAATTCTAAAGTTTTTAATCATTACAAACTCCAAGTTAAAAAAAGTGTTTTCATAGTTTCATCAACACTGGAAGTGTCCTGAACATCCACTTGTGCCTGTTTAGCTATTTCAAAGCGTTCCTCTGGGGACAAATTAGCAATTTCCCTAATCTTATCTGCAAATATTTCAGGACTGTCTGGAGGAACAATAAAACCATTCCTTCCATCATCAATAACTTCAGGGATTGCTGAAACCTCTGTAGTCAATACACACACTCCATAGGCCATTGCCTCAAATATGACCGTAGGAATTCCATCCCTATCGCCATTTTCAGCTATTCTGCATGGAGACGCCAATATATCTGCCTTATCAAAGACCTCTTTTACCTCTTGAGGACCGTCCAAACGCCCCTTAATGGAAATATTATCTAGATTCAACTCATCAATCTGCCTTTGATATGCCTTTTCAAGTCCTCCAAATCCATAGATGGAAAACTCATAATCCTCATCCCTTAGAATGTCTGCCACATCAATCAAGACATCAATTCCTTTCTTTTCAACAAAACGGGAAATGCTTACAATATTTCTCACATTCCTCTCTTTCAATTCAAGCTCCTCTATCTCATAGTCAGTAGCCTGCCTTGTAATATGAATCTTATCCTTATCCACTCCCCTTTCAATCAAATGATTCTTGTGATAGTTGCTCAATGTAAGAATTCCCTTGCAGAATGGGCTTTTGGATATCTCATCAACCCTATTAATTTTATCGACATCATATTTGAAGATGTCAACAGCATGTGCAAATACTGTAAAAGGAATTCCCAGCCTATCGCAAACGGGAAATGTATATTCTGTACAGGGAGGATAGACAAAATGGGTATGCACTATGTCTATCTCATAGTCCAATAGTAATTGCTCCAATTTCCCAGTAGGGTCATCTGACTCATCAAAGCGAATTACTTCCAAATCAAAATCCAATTCAACCAAGTCTGCAGGATCCATATAGCAGAATACAACTACATTGAAGCCATCTTCAACCAAATATCTAAGCTCATTTGAAACAAAAGTCTGTGAAAGTGTAGGAAAGCCCTTCAAGACATATGCTATATTCAAGTCATGGAGTGAATCGAAGTCCCCCCTTATTAGTTTGGATTGATATCTGCTTTTATTGGAATTGCCACTAAATAAAGATTTAAGTTTATTTTTTAGGCTTAAATTAGATTTTGACTTATTAATAGACATTAAAACACCCTTATCCTATTTATTAAAACTTTATTCTTTATGATTTATATAATTAATTAATGATTTGAATACTTTTTCTCCTTATGATTTTGAATAAATTAATGATTTGAATACTTTTTCTCCTTATGATTTTGAATAAATTAATGATTTGAATACTTTCAAGAGAATAAGGTATGATTAGTTCAAAAGAAAAACTATTTGGAGATAGATTTTAAGGTCCAGTATTTTTATAAAAATTCCCTTAAAGAATCATAAAAAATAAACATTTATAAATAATTATATAAATATATTAAAGTAATGTATTATTAAGCAAAACTAAAGGAGATTTGAAATGAGTAGAGCACAAATCGCAGCAATATTTATTATCTTAATTATGGTTTTCAGTGCTGTAGCAAGTTTTATCGTTATGGTAATGTAAATCTAAAGGATAATTATTATTGTAACTGAAAAATAAAACAAAATAAACTAAATAAACTAAATAAATTAATTTAAACTAATTACTAATAGAATATTTATTGGAGGAAGAATTATGGTAAAATATAATATAGGAGCAGTTGTTGCTGAATTTAATTATGATATCACTCACATGATGTTAGAGCTTGCTAAAGCTGAAGCTCAAGTTCGTGACTGTGAAATAACAAAGATTGTAATGGTCCCTGGCGTATTTGACATGCCACTTGCTATCAAAAAACTTACAGAAGCAGACCAAGAAGGAAGAATCGACCTTGACTGTATAATCACTCTTGGTACTGTAATTGAAGGTGCAACAGATCATGACCAAATTGTAGCTCAACATGCATCCCGTAAGATAGCTGACTTATCCTTAGAATGGGGCAAACCAATTTCCCTTGGAATCAGCGGTCCTGGAATGACCAGATTAGATGCACACAGAAGAGTTAGCTATGGTAAAAACGCTGTTGAAGCAGCTGTTAAAATGTGTGACAGATTACAAGACATATAATTTAATCTAATCTAAATCAGATAGATAAATTAAAAAATAGTCTAAAAGATAATAAATTAAAAAAAAGAATTCATTTGAATTCTTTTAATACTTTTTTTCATAAAAATTATAATAAGAATTAATTTAATCAAAATATATCTTAAGACATTACATTAAGAACTAATTATTATCTTAAAAGACATTATATTAATTTTTACAAGAATTATCCTTTTTAAAAACTTTTTTTAAAGGTTTAAGTGATAATATGGAAATTTTAAAACCTGAAGAGTTAAAAGAGAAATTTAATGACCCATGGATTGCTCCATATGAAAAAGTCATAACCATGGCTGATGGAGATAAAGTAGAACTTATAGAATACCATCCATGCCCTAGCGGTTCAAACTGGCTGTTATACCAATACCAACACAGCAGCGAACTTATCATAGATGCTAAAAGGGATGGAAACAAGCACACCTATCTTTGTAAGGTAGGCAAAAAGCCATTAGACCTTAAGGCAAGCATAAATGCTGCTGGAATTGAAGAGGTTGCAATTGACGAAGAAAAGAATGAAGTCAAAGTCACCCACGGAGGTCTAGCTGGCGCTGGAGTAGGTGCTGGAATGTGCAGAGGCATGGGAGAAGGTGTCAAATACATAGAGCTTCTTGAAGTCGGAGGAGGAAGCAAGGAAGGAAAAGCCACAGTAGTAACTCCTAAATACGAAAAGCTTGTAATCGGAATAGACGATACAGACGTTAAGGATGCAGGTGCAACCTGGACTATGGCACATAATATTGGTCTTCAATTAAAGGAAGAAGGCTATGAATACCTTGACCATATTATCGTTCAATTATTCCCTCATAATCCTCATAAGACTCAAAACTGTGTTTCTATAGCGCTTACATTTGCTGTACTCAAAGAAGAAAAAGAAAATCTAATAAACAGGCTTATTGAAATACTCAAGCACGACACATTGTCTGATAAGACTGCAATAGCCATCCTTGAAGGAATTGGAATCCCACCTAAGCTTAGGGAATATGCTATGGCTACAAAAACCGGCATGATGGATGTTGAAACAGCTGAAAAGCTAGCAGAAGAACTTAACATTCCACTTCTTGCAGTTACAGGAGAACAAGGCAAAGTAGGGGCACTTGCAGCACTTGGCCTTTATGATGATGTTGATGAGGCTGTTAAGGTTTATTATTAAATAAAAATAAGCTATAAACTATATTACTAGATAAAATAATGTTTTGATTAATTTCAAAAACATTAAACTTTTTTTATTGTCTTTTAAAGACTAAACTTTTACTTTTTTGTTAAAAACTAGAACTTTTTTTTATAATTTTCCAAATTTTTCTTGCATAAAAAAAATTAAAAGTATAAAAACTTAAAATTTTTCCTATTGTATAAAATAAATAAGTTTTCCAAACTCTAATTTGTCTATTGAATAAAATAAATATACAATAGAATAAAACCTAATTTTTTACCCCTCTAAAGAATAAACATAAACTATACAATAGACAATTACCTTTTTAATTCATCTAATGAATCCACATAATCATCCAATAGATTAAAAAGATCCTCTTTTGTATTCATCTTAAATATCATCTGCTTTAGCTCAATAGTGCGAGGTAATTTTTTAACATAATAGGCAGCATGTGTTCTCATCTTAGGAATGGCAAACTCTTCTCCCTTATTTTCAAGCAATAGATTCACATGTCTTTTTAACATATCCATTCTCTCTTCTATTGTAACTTCCATAGGCAAGTCCCCATTATCCAGATAATTTACACAATCTCTAATAAGCCAAGGATTGCCTAGTGCAGCCCTTCCAATCATCACTGCATCGCAATCAGTTTCATCCAACATTCTTTTTGCATCAAAACAAGTTCTTACATCTCCATTTCCAATAACCGGAATATTAACGCTTTGCTTAACCTTTTTAATTATAGACCAATCTGCCTTTCCAGAATAAGCCTGGTCCTTTGTTCTAGGATGAACAGTAATGGCTGATGCACCTGCATCTTCAATAATCTTTGCTATTTCAACTGCATTTATGCAGCTTTTATCCCATCCACTTCTAATCTTTGCAGTAACAGGAATGTCTACAGAGTCTACAATAGATTCTACAATAGATTTTATTTTATCCGGAGATTTTAGCAATGCGCTTCCAGCCTTGCCCCTATTTGTCACCTTAGTTACAGGACATCCCATATTGATATCTATGATATCAACATTTGTATTGTCTTGGATGTATTTGGAAGCAAAAGTGAGAGATTCAATATCAGATCCGACAATCTGCTGAGAGATAGGGCGCTCATAGTCTGTCATATATAACATTTCCTTAGTTTTCCAATTGCCATACATGACTGCCTTATCTGAAACCATTTCGGTTTCTATAAGCCCGCAACCCATAGATTTGACTATGGTTCTAAATGCAGAGTCACATACTCCGGCCATAGGGGCTAGAACCACTTGATTGTCTATTTCTACATCTCCAATCTTCCACTTCATATGAATCAGTTATAATCATTTTATCTTAAATCAATTATCTATCAATCAGTTAATCAATCATTAAATCAATCATTTAATCAATGATTAATATATTTATTTTGAAAATATTTAATTTATTCCAAAAACAAAAGATAGTTTTAAAAAATTTAACTTATTTTACCGAAAGACTATCTAAGAAATTAAATTTAGTCAAAAAGTCAAAAGATTTATGTTAAAAAAATTAAAGATTATTATAGTTGGTGATAGGATGGACAATAAACTATTTTTACAGGCATTTAGCAAATTTTTCATTGGCCTAATTATAATATGCGCACTTCTTTTTATTCCCGCTGGAACTCTCAACTACCCGAACGGATGGCTATTTATAGCATTACTCTTCATCCCAATGTTTTTTGCTGGAATCATCATGTTTATCAAAAGTCCAGAGCTTCTAAGAAGACGATTGAATGCTGATGAAGAGGAAGAAGAGCAAAAAATAGTGATCTTAATTAGCGCAATCATCTTTCTTCTTGCTTTTATTCTTGCAGGGCTAAACTTTAGATTCGGATGGTTTAAGCTCAATAGCTTGATTATAATCATTGCTTCAGTCATATTTCTCCTTGCATATATCATGTATGCAGAGGTTCTTAGGGAGAATGAATACCTCTCTCGAACAGTAGAAGTGAATGAGGGTCAAAATGTGGTTGACACAGGACTCTATGGCATTGTGCGTCATCCTATGTACACTTCCACAATATTCCTGTTTCTATCAATGCCATTGGTATTGGATAGCATATTTTCATTTATAGTCATGCTGATTTATCCAATAATCATAATCTTTAGAATAAAAAACGAAGAAAAGCTTTTAGAAGAAGAGCTTGATGGATATGTGGAGTATGAAAAAAGGGTAAAATATAGATTAATACCATATTTGTGGTAGTTTTTTAAAAAAAAAGCCTTTTTGATGTGAACTTATAAGTTACAAAAATACTAATTTTAATAAAAAATGAACTTACAAGTTACAAAAGTGCAAAAATTTAAAAAAAGTGAACTTATAAGTTACAAAAATACTGAATTTAATAAAAAATGAACTTACAAGTTACAAAAGTGCAAAAATTTAAAAAAAGTGAACTTATAAGTTCAACTAAAATAAACAAAAAATAAGCTAAAGAACCTAAATTTCAAAACTTCCATCATATATATGGCCTTTCAATTCTTTAGGATTGTCCTTCATATAGAAGCTAAAGTTGTCCCTATTTGCCACATAAAGATGTGCAAGGGCTATTCCAGTGTCAATCTTATTCCATCTTCCCATAAACCTGTTTCTAAGGACTCCCCTTTTTACCCTGTATAAGTCGAAGCTACCGTCATCATTATGAGTGAAGTACCATGGCTGGGTATTCATGGAAGATGGGGCAAACTGTGCCGGAATCAGTCTTTCATCCTTATTATCGGATATTGCATCAATATCCTTTCTTTTAAACTGATTCATTTCTCTGTAGATTCTTTCGCTCATTCCAAATGAAATCAAAATGATAAACTTATGACCATGTGGATTCTTATAATCCTTTGGACTTCCCATTCCTATCCAGCAGCTGCCTATCCCCTTGCTTTGTAGAAACAAGTCCACCTGTTGGAATATGAATCCTATATTTTGATAATAGTTTTCCTTATCCTCTGAAAAGATGGCAATATAATGTGGAGCCTTCCATCTCATCATTGTGCTTATTTTTTCTTTAGGAAGAATCTCATAGCTCCATTCTATATTAGGATTGAGAGGATTTGCATTTTCTATAAAATCTCTTATTTCATTTATTGTCTCGTTATCCAATGGAGCATCCTCATAAGAGCGTACTGATTTTCTTTTGTATATTGTATCTTCAAGGGATTGGCTTTCATATATTGTATCTTCAGGGCCCATAAAACATCACAATATCTATTTTTTTATAAAATTATGAGTGGTTTCACATATAATAGTTTAATAAAATTAGAATTTATATTTAATGTTAAAAGAGTTAATCAATTATTGAAAATAAAAGCTAAAAGAGTTTGGTCTTAAAAAAAAGAAAAAAAGGAAATTAAAATTTAATTAAATAGGCTATAAAGCAAGCAAATAAACAGGGCACTTAAGCAAACAATAAATGCATACTGGAACTTTCCAAACTCCATTCCTTTTTTATAGCCCCTATAAAGCACCCATACTCCAAAAATAAGAATTATGAGATATATAATGACTGATATCAAATTCATGATTTACCTCCAAAAAACTATTTATATATATGAAAGACAAAATAATATTACCAATTTAGGAAGGGATAAACTATCCCTCCCTACTTAGCTCTTGAAATACATCAACATAACAAAAGTTACGTTAATCATTTGCAAGAGCAAATTGATAACACTTATCATGTCTTCCATGCCAACCACCCCTACAGCTTTTTTTAATAATTTTCCTTGCAAACAACTTAAAACATAAAATCCTTATTGGCTCATTTTTTAAATAAAATTGTTAAAAATGATTTAAACATCTAAAAAGAACATTTAATGAAAATTAGTGAAGCCGATTACTAGTTAGGAAAATACAAATAAGAATTTAAGAAAAAAAGAATGAAATGGAGGAAAATCAATTTTCCACCATTTGAATAAATTAAGTTATTTTTTTTAAGAATTAGCAGCACCGGATAAGCGCTGCCATTTGGAGAGATATTATATCTTAAAACATTAATGTGAGATTTTTTTAAATAAGGCCGTCTCGGATAACTTTATTTCTCGCAAATATGCCCATCGGTTTGAATATTTTGATTTCCACCACAGCCCCCATAAATAAGTTCACCAGGATGCTTATAATCCATATTTGGAGAGGAAATATCCTTATGACTATTGTAAGTTTGCACAGATCCGTTATCTGCATTGCTTAGAACATTGCCAAAAGCAAATGAAGCACTTATAAAAACTGAAACAGTCACTAAGCAAAGCAATATTATAAATTTATTATCCATAGTATCGTCCTTTTTAATTTTTTTCTTTTCTACAAATAATATTTGAATAAGAATTTATATAAAGCTTTTCGAATGTAAACGCTTACTTGCATCATTAAATGGAAAAATAAGAATAATAAAAAGAGAATTGAAAAAATAGAGTAAAGATATAAATTAATTAATTAAAAAAAGAAAAATAGAAAGATAGGAAAATAGGAAAATAAAATTATAGAAAAATAAAATAATAGAAAAATAAGAAAAAGAAAGAGTTTAAAAAGATAATTTAAAATTATTCTTCAGGCTCTTCTTCAGTAACTTCCACTTCGACTGCTTCTTCTTCAGCCTCTTCTTCAGCTTCTTCTCCCTCTTTTGTAATGTTTTCTATTTGGCTTTCAAACCATGGGAGAATATCTTCATCTTCAGCATGATATTCGGCTTTAGCTTGTTCGAATTCTGCTTTGATTTCATCTGGTGAAGAATCTGGAGCTTTCATTAATATAGCTGCTAAAATAGCATTTAAATCATCTGGAGCTTCAGCTTTCCATTCTTCAATGTGTATTCTTAATTTAGCAATGTCTTCTTCCCTTTTGTCCTTATTTGCCATTAAATCTTCAAACAATTTTACGAAAATTACTGCTTTACCGATCTTTTTTGCTTTACTTTTTAAACTCATGTAAAACCTCCATAATAATAATTTAATAAATCTTATTAATATGGATTTTGATTTTTAACTTATGAAAAAATGTTCATTAATACAAAAATATGATGAATTTTTAAAAAAGTGGAAAAATAAAGAAAATTTAATTAACTACTTGTTTAATATATAAGAATACTAATAATTTATAAGTCGTAGATAAAAATATATAATATTAATAAAATTTAAATTTGGAAATGGAGTCATGATTTAAATAAAAAAATTCATGGCTTAAAAGGAGAAAACATGAAAATTAAAAAGAGTTTTGTCATTTTATGCTTAATTATCTGTTTATTTACTATTGCAAGTGTTGCAGCTAGTGATATAAATGATACAACCATAAGTGATGGTGACAATCTAATCAAAGAGGCAGATGGGGACTTATTAAGCCTTGAAGATGATAATAATCTAAAAGAATTAAATGAAGAGTCAGATAAAAATTTACTAGTCCAAGAATCTGATAATGATAATAATAATCCAGAGTCAGATAAAGATTTACTAGTTCAAGAATCTGATAATGATAATAATAATCTAGAATCTGATGAGGGCTTATTAGTACAAGAATCTGATGATGATTTAAATAAAAAAGCAGACGGTAGTTTGTTTAGCTCAAAATACGGAGATAACGCTGCTCCTATAAAAATTAACACTAGCTACCTAATAAAAGAAATAAACAGCTACCTCGAGAAAGACAACTACACTGCCCTAAAGGAAGAAATAAACAACTACCTGAAGAAAAGCAATAACAATGCCATAAAAGAGGAAATAAGCAAGTATATCTTGAAAAATAGCTATAAGGCCTTACAAAAAGAAATAAACAACTATCTAGAGGAAAACAATTTCAGCACCCTAATAAAAGAAATTAACAACTATCTAGAGGAAAACAACTACCCTTCCATCGAGGATGGAATTAAAAGCTATCTTCAATCAAACAATTACAGCTCTCTTCAAGATGTCCTTAGCGATGTAATAAGCAAGATAATAAATTCATCTAAAAAAGAATCAGAGCCAATTGACGATGGAACTTTTACCGCTTTGCAGTATAAAATCAATTCTGCCCCAAATGGCGCTACAATAAGCCTAGATAAGGATTATAGCTATGATGAAGGATTCAGCACAAGAGGCATTGAAATCAAGAAAAGCATTACAATCAATGGAAACGGACACACCATAAACGGACTGTCCGCATCAAGGATCTTTCTCATTCATTTTGGATTGACTGGAAACAATAAGGTCACATTAAACAATATAGTATTCGCCAATGGAAAGACAGACCTTTATGGAGGAGCCATATTTAACTATGGAAATCTGACAGTAAACAAGTGCACATTCAAAAACAACTATGCAAAAACCTGCGGAGGAGCCATCAATTCTGTAGGCGAAATGATTTTAAAAAATTCCAATTTTAAAAACAACACTGCAGGAGGAGATGCCGGAGCAGTATTTTCATTTAAAATAGGAAATAGCACAAATATCTTTAAAGACATCTATAAAGATAAGGTCATTGATGGAAATATGGACTTTATTATAGATTATATATTGAACATAAACATAAACTATGGATGGGACAGCATAAATAATTGCAGCTTTAGCTCAAATGTGGCCAAAGGCCGTGGAGGAGGAGCAATCTATGCATTTACCCACATAAAGATTAATGGCTGTACATTCAATTCCAATAAGGCTGGCGAACATGGAGGCGCAGTATTTGCAAATAAAAACCTAAATATTTCAAAGTCCAAGTTTACAAACAATAAGGCCCCTAAATATGGAGGCGCAGTTTATTTCAGATGCCATGAATTAAGCGGAAGCTATGTAAATAAGACTTGGGTTTCCAAAATGAAATATTATACAGCAACAATCAAGGATTCAATCTTTACAAAAAACACTGCCAGCAAAGGAGGGGCAATATATGAATTTAATCATACAGTCTCTGATAAAAAACGTCTTAAAGTAAGCAAATGTAATTTTACAGACAATAAGGCATCACTTGGCAGAGATGTATTTTCCGGAAGCTGTTCAAACTGCATATACTTCTATGTGAAAATAAGCACTAAAAGCGTTACAGTTAAAAAGACTGCTAAGAGCTTTACTTTAACTGCCACAATTACAAATGGTACTAAAAAGCTTAAAAATAAAAAGGTCACATTTAAATTCAATGGAAAAACCTATACCACTAAAACCAATAGCAATGGAGTGGCTAAAGTAAAAATCGGTAAAGCAGTTATTAAAAAGCTTAAAAAGGGAAAAACCTATTCAGTTCAAATCACTTATCTTAAGAAAAGTGCAAAGACAACTGTGAAGGTTAAATAGATTAAAGTCGAAGTTTAAAAGATAGAGAATTTGATTCTCTAACTTTTTATTTTTTTTTTAAAATTTTCTTTTAAATTAGTTAAAATTCCAATCCAATCATAATTTTATTTATTAAAATCCTCTTTTTATGACTTAAAAATCCAATGAATATTTAATTATATAATTTATTAAAATCTTTTTTATAACTTAAAAAGCCTACAATAGACAAATCCCCCATTTATTAAACTATTTTCATAAATAAAAACCATTACGGCATTTATATACAAATTTATTAATTTTACCATTTATAATAAACAATTAACAATTTTTAAAGACTTTTTTTAATCAAAATATTATATGTCCAAATAAGCGATTTAATAAAAGAATACATAAAACTATTTAAATCAATAAAAATATATTTAAATATGTTCTCAGGGCGGAGTGAAATTCTCCACCGGTGGTAATTCATAAAACAAAAAAGTGATAAGTCCACGAGCACAGATGTGTTGATTTGGTGAAAGTCCAAAACCGACGGTGAAAGTCCGGATGGAAGAGAATATGAAAATTTAAGTAAATAAATATAGATTATTTAATATTTTATTTAATATTAGGTCTTTTTATCCAAAATAAAGAGCATTACCTTTAATCAATTTATTTTATATTTATATTTATAATAAATCACTAATTTACTTAAAAAATATCCTTTTTTTGCCCTGATTCTAGTAACTGGAATCTAGAAAACTTTTAAAATAAACAACAAAGGAGCTTTACTATGAATCAAGAAGAAAGATTAAAAGGAAGTCCAATAGAAAGAGTAGAAACAGCATTAGAAGCAATAAAAGCAGGAAATGGAGTTATCGTAACAGATAACGAAGACAGAGAAAACGAAGGAGACATGATCTTCTCCAGCGAACATTTAACTGAAGAACAGATGGCACTTCTCATAAGAGAAGGAAGCGGAATCGTATGCTTATGCCTAACCCAAGATAAGGCTGATGCTCTTGAACTTCCATTAATGGTTGAAAACAATACAAGTACCTATGGTACAGGATTTACAATAACAATTGAAGCTGCAGAAGGTGTTACAACCGGAGTATCTGCAGCAGACAGAGTAACTACAGTAAAAGCAGCATCTGCATTGGATGCAAAACCAAGCGATTTACACCACCCAGGTCACGTATTCCCACTTAGGGCAAGACCTGGAGGGGTCCTTGAAAGGGACGGTCATACAGAGGCAACAATTGACCTTATGAGACTTGCAGGACTTAATCCATGTGGCGTATTGTGTGAAATCACCCTTCCAAATGGAACAATGGCAAGAATGCCTGATGTAATTGAATTTTCAGCAGAGCATGACATGCCTGTAGTTACAATTGAAGACATAATTGCTTATCGTAAGGAAAATGACATCTAAAAAACTATCATTTAATTAAAAGACTATGCATTATTTTAATTAAAAATTAAGAATTAATTAATTAAAAAACTAAGAATTATCCAATTAAAAAACTAATGAGGGAAATTATGGAAAGTAAAATTATCAAATCAGATGTTTTGATTATAGGTTCAGGAGGAGCTGGTTGCAGAGCAGCTATAGAAGTATCCAATGAGGGCAAAGAAGCTTTAATAGTTTCTAAAGGACTTTCATTCCGCTCTGGTTGTACAGGCATGGCTGAAGGTGGATACAACGCTGCACTTGGACTTGTTGACCCTGAAGACACTATCGAAGCACATATAAAAGACACCTTAAAAGGTGGAGCATACCTTAATGACCCTAAATTAGTAGACATATTGGTTAACGAGTCACCAAAACGCTTGAGCGACCTTGAAGAGTATGGTGCATTGTTCGACAGACAAGAGTCTGGAGAATTAAACCAAAGACCATTTGGAGGCCAAACCTATAGAAGAACATGCTTCCAGGGAGACAGAACAGGCCATGAGATTATGACTGCCCTTAAGGAGGAAATCCTAAAGAGAAACATAAAAACTATGGATGAAGTGATGATTACACAGCTTATACTTGACCCTGCTGAATCCTTTATGCCAAAGGTCATCGGAGCAGTAGGACTTGACCTTAAGACAAGTGAAACAATCTTCTTCCAGGCTAAGGCTGTCATTCTTGCAAGCGGAGGTGCTGGTCAGCTATACCCTGTCAGCTCAAACACAACCCAAAAGAACGGAGACGGACTTGCAATAGCATGGAATGCCGGAGCAGACCTAATCGACATGGAAGAGGTTCAGTTCCACCCTACAGGAATGGTCTATCCAGATTCAAGAAAGGGAGTCCTTGTAACCGAAGCTGTAAGAGCAGAAGGAGGAAAGCTCATAAACAGCGAAGGTGAAAGGTTCATGGGCCGCTATGACGATAGAATGGAACTTGCAACAAGAGATGTTGTAGCAAGATCAATTTATAATGAAATCATGGAAGGAAGAGGAACCGAGCATGGAGGAGTATACCTTGATGTGACCCACCTTGACGGAGAACTAATAGAGGAAAAACTTGAAACAATGCTAGAGCAATTCCTTGATGTTGGAGTGGATATAAGGAAAGAGCCAATGGAAGTTGCCCCAACTGCCCACCACCATATGGGAGGACTTAGAATAAACCCAGACGCAAGCACAAATGTGGAAAACCTATTTGGAGCTGGAGAAGTCTGTGGAGGAGTCCATGGAGCAAACAGACTCGGAGGAAATGCACTTGCAGACACTCAAGTATTTGGTAAGATTGCAGGATCATCTGCAGCATCTGCAACAGACATTGCTGAGTTCAGATACAATAATGAAGCAGTAGAAGATGAAGAGAACAGAATAAAATCATTAATCAAGGAAGGCTCAATAAACCCATTGGATATGAAAAAGGAAATCCAAAACCTGATGTGGGAGAAAGTATCCATTGTCAGAAATGAGCAAAACCTTAAGTCCGCCCTTGAAAGACTTCTTGAGATGAAAAATGAACTTAATGACCTTAATGTAGATGATAGAACCCAATTCAATGAGTCTCTCATAACAGCTCTTGAAGTCACAAACATGGTTGAGATATGCATCCTTATAGTTAAATCAGCAATACTTAGAAGGGAAAGCCGAGGAGCTCACTTCAGAGAAGACTTCCCAGAGACTAATGACACTTGGAAAAAGAGCATAGTCATGAGCAAAAGCAAGATAAGGTTTGCTAAAAGATAACTAGAATAATAATTTAAATTTTAAACCTTTATTTTATTGATTAAATCAATTAAAAAAAAGGTTTAAATAATAAAAAGAATATAATACTGATTATGTGTTGAAGTGTCAATCTTAATTTTTAAGATTGATTTCCTGCTGGCGGATTCATTCCGCCTTTTTTTATCCAAGAAATAATAGTTCGTAAGTTAAGAAACAAACTTAAAAATTAAAAAAATAAATATGAATAGAAAACTCTATTCATCAGCCTCTCTTAACTCTTTCATCTCTTTAATAGCTCTTTTTGCTTCGGATAATATTAACTCCTCATCCACAGTCACCATCTTTCTATTCTCCATAAGGATCCTACCATTACAGATAGTTGTATCAACATTAGATCCATTAGCAGAATATACAAGATTAGATGAAAGTGTATTGCTCATAGGAGTCATGTTAGGACTATTTGCATCAACAAGAATAATATCTGCCTTTTTGCCCACTTCAATGGTCCCTGCATCAATATTGAGTGCCTTTGCACCATTGATAGTTGCCATATTAACCACCTCTTCAGCAGTCAATACCTTAGGATTAAGTGTAGAGGCCTTTCCAAGAAGTGCTGCAAACTTCATCTCATCAAACATGTCAAGATTATTGTTGCTGCTTGCACCGTCAGTTCCAAGGCCAACGCAAATGCCTTGAGACAATAGCTCAGCAACAGGAGCTGCTCCAGATGCAAGCTTCATATTACTACATGGATTATGGGAAGCATAAACTCCATTGTCCTTAATCAATTTTATCTCAGCATCATCAAGCCATACGCAGTGTGCAGCTACCACATCATCAGCCAAAAATCCAATGCTGTCCAATAGCTCAAAAGGCCTTTTTCCATCATGGTTTTCCTTAGAGTCATTGATTTCCTTCAATGTCTCGTTCATATGAATGTGAATGCCTACATTGTACTTGTCAGCTTCCTTTCTGACACGTTCCAAAAGGTCAACTGAAGCTGTATAGATAGAATGAGGACCGAATCGAGCAGTTATCCTACCATCTGCAGTGTTGTTATGCTTCTTAATCAAGGATATGTTTTCCTTAAATTCGTTTTCACGTTTTTCCTCAATTCCAAAATCAATCATTCCATAGGAAAGGACCCCTCTCATTCCAATCTCATCAACAGCTCTTGCAACTCCATCCATATAGAAGTACATGTCTGAAAATGTGGTGGTTCCAGACTTAATCATCTCACATGCACCAAGAAGAGCTCCGATATAGCAGTACTCTTCACTTAAATGTGCTTCCATAGGCCATATATGGTCATTCAACCATGTATCAAGTTCCAAATCATCTGCTATGCCTCTAAGCAAAGACATGGAAATATGAGTATGTGTGTTGACAAATCCAGGCATCAATATCTTATCACTAGCGTCTATAATCTTATCTGCATTGGATTCATCTATATCCTCATCAATTTGAGATATCTTATCATCAACAATCAAAAGATCCTTCCTAAACTCTTCTGTTTTTCCATCACCAATTGGATTTAATATGCTTGCATTTTTGATTAATATACTTTGACTTTCCATTAAAACACCTTATTTAAATGAGTCTAGTTTTAATATACTTAAAGAATTATTATAATTTTAATTTTTAAATTAATGAAATCTATATATCCATTGATTATAATTATTAAATAAATTATAAAAATTAGAATTTTTATTATTTATTCTTAATAATGATTATAAAAATTAAAATTTGATTAAAAGTTAAATTGAATTTAAAAAGAAATTCAACCTCTAATAATTATATTAATTTAAAGTAATTTAAAGATTTTTAATAATTTGGATCATTTTGAAAATTAGAATGATAAAATTTACAAAATAGGATTCAGAGAAAAACTAATTCATTGTAAAAATAGAATTTGGAAAAATAAAATTAAAAACTAGAAAAAAAAGATAAAGAAAACTTAAAAAAGTAAAAAAAGTAAAGAAAAGTTAAAAAATAAATTAAAAGGCTAATTAAGCATAAAAAGCCTAATTAACACCTAAATAAATAAAAATTTTGGTCAAGGTTTTGCGGGCCGAAGGCCCGGAAAAGCTTGATTTTACTTTAAAGTCAACTTACCGCTAGCACTAACTGCCTTAAAGATATCGTCTCCAGCGTATTTAACTGTAAAGCTATAAGTTCCTTTCTTGTTTAGGCTTACATTTACAGTTGCAACACCTTTAGCATTGGTTTTGCCGCTGTATGTCTTGCCGTTAACTGTGAACTTAACTGTCTTACCGCTTATTGGCTTGCCTCCAACTGTCTTAAAGGTAGCGGTCAGTGCTTTTGTTTTTGCGCTAGTCTTATAGGTTTTGGAGCTTGTCTTTAAGCTTGGAGTCTGTTGAGTTACCTTGATTTTTGAAACAACAAATGAACCATTATAATTATCATCGCCAAGATATGCTATAGCGAATGTGTAGGTTCCTTTGTATGCAAGGTTAATCTGCAATTTAGTGCTTCCGTTTTCATCGGTTGTACGGTCGTAGACTCTTCCGTTAAATCCGATTTGGATAAACTTATTAGCTAATGGCTTGCCGTTTGCATCTACAAGTTTTACATTGAAGTATTCGCCGACCCTTCCATCTTCTTGAGCAACAGAAATTGTGTTCATGTCACTGCAGACTATTTGGCTTGCATTTCTAATAGGAGGAACTACAATTGTCTTGTTTATCTCTACGATGGTTTCGATTACAGTCAAGCTCATTGAGCTTGTTACAGTAGCCATATTGGAATCTGTGTATGAAACTTCTACAGTAGTGTTTGCAGATACTGGGATAGTTGCTATTCCATTTGCATCTGTAGTTAAGTTTTGTTCAATACCGTTGACTTTAGCGTTAAGGGTAGCGTTTGCTATTGCCTTACCGTCAAGGTCCTTTAAGTTTGCAATGATTGATTTGCCATCTTCAGTGCTTAAGGATATTGTAGCATTTGCAACTACAGGAACAGGAACAGGAACAGGTACAATTATCTCTTCAGTCTTGTTGTTTTCAATGTATGCGATAGAAGCACTAGCTACAGCACCGTTAGCATCACTGCAAGAGACTGCAACAGTGGAATTAGCTTCTGCATCAATGGACCAAATACCATTCTCATCAGTCTTAGCACCAAGAACAGGAACGCCATCAATGCTTACGCTAAGAAGCTTATCTGCTAAAGTATTGCCATCAAGATCAGTGACATTAGCAATGACCTTGCCATCAACTATGGATAATCCAATAACTATATTAGCGCTTACAGGCTCAACAACAACTTCAGTGTTGTTGTTTTCAACATAAGTGATAGAAGCACTAGCTACAGCACCGTTAACATCACTGCAAGAGACTACAATAGTTGAATTAGCCTCTATAGGAAGAGACCAAATACCCTTCTCATCAGTCTTAGCGCCAAGAATAGGGATGTCGTTGATACTTACGCTAAGAAGTTTTTCAACTAAAGGAACGTCATCAAGATCAGTCACATAGGCAACGACATTACCCTCAGCAACTAACAATACAATAGTAATGTTAGCGCTTACAGGCTCAATAACAACCACTTCTTCAGTGTTGTTGTTTTCAACATAAGTGATAGAAGCACTAGCAACAGCACCGTTAACATCACTGCAGGAAACAGTCACAGTTGCATTAGGACTGACATCAATTGAATAGATACCATTCTCATCAGTCTTAGCACCAAGAACAGGAACGCCGTCAATGCTTACTGTAAGAAGCTTTTCTGCTAAAGGAACTCCATCAAGATCAGTGACATTAGCAATGACCTTGCCATCTTCAATAGATAATTCAATGCTAATATTTGCTGCTACAGGTTCAATAAGCTCATTAGTTCTTATAACAACAAAAGTGTTTTCATTGATATCCTTATACTCTGGATCCTTAAAGCTTATTTTTGCAGTGTAAGCACCATCATCTACTTCATCAAGAGCGATTACTGCATTACCTTCTGAATCGGTAGTGGCATTTAAGACTTCATCACCAATGAATAGACATACTGTCTTGCCTTCAATTCCATTGCCTTCTCCATCTGTGATTGTGACAATGAGATTGTTGTCATCATCCATATCTACAGACATATGAGATTCAAGAGGTTCGCTTGCATTGAAGGTGATTTCGACTACTGCATTATCTGACTTGACTGTGATATTGTTCTCTCCGACAACAGCAGTGCAGAATGCAATAGCCACTTGATCGGTTGTATTCACTTCATCAACGTCTAATTCACTTGTAGAGGAAGTGAATTGAACAGTGAATTCCTTAGCCAAACTGTCTTCCAATTCCTTAATCTCGCCATTTTCAATGTAATGATTGAAGTCAACAGTTATTGGAACTTCATTTTCAGCAATCACATCGGAATCATTTGCTACCACATTCATAATTATCCAATTATTAGGGACGGTTCCATTTATGCCAAGGCCGGCATAATCGTTAGTTCCCCAGTAATTATAATCAATATTTCCTCCGCTTGTGGTAATGCCACAGTTAATGTCCAGGAATACATTATAGTTAATGTTTCCAGAGCTTCCGCCATAGATTATGCAAGTATTTGCTCCGGAGCTGATGTTTTCAAAGATATTTTTACTTATGTTATATGTACCGGAACCTTTGTAGTAGACAGCAGTTCCAGTAGGGCCATAAATATTACTGAAGTAAGAGCCACTTATATTTAAATCACCGCTGCCGCTTTCATGACAGATAGCTCCATAATAATTTGTACTTGTAGCCCTTGTACTGTTGAGATTAGTGAAATTGCAATCTTCAATATTCAAATCAGATTTGCAATAGATAACAAATCCATCATAGTTGCCGGTTATATGGTCAAATACTGAATTTCTAATGTCTACTCTTCCGCTATTTGACTCAAAGTCAATAGGTCCCTTCCTTGAAGTCAGATTTTCAAATCTGGAGCCATCGATGCTTATGTCACCCCCATTTGAAAAGACTACCACACCGCTGTATGATGAAAGAGAGTCTTTAAATATGGAACTTATAATATTAAGGCTTCCTGAATTTTGATAGATAAATCCGCCATCCTTATTAGTAGCCCCATTTATAAAGACTAAATTATTCAGCTCCAAATCTCCACTTAAATCAAACATTCTTCTTCTGTCAGCGTCTAAAGTCACAATTCCAGTACCATTGTTTTTAATCACCAAGTTATGGCTAATGACTTTGTCATTAAGTATTTCTTCGTAATCATCTGGAAGGTCATAATAGATTACATCATTGTCACGGGAAGCGTCTATTGCTTCATCCAAGGTTTCAAATCCGTATCTACCTTCTTCTATTATCCAGTAAAATATGCAAGGATGGATAGCTCCTGTGGAGACAGTTCCTCCATTGTCAAAGCTGTATGAACCTGAAACAAGCATGTCTTCACTTGCATCTTGAGGAACATAGAAATCAATTTCAAGAGGATCGCTTCCACTTAAATCAACAGTTCCAATAGTTTCGCCATCAACTGTTAAGACCACAGCACCTCCGCGGATAACATTTCCACAATCATCAGTTAGAGTGGCAGTTATAGTCATGTTCTTTCCAAACTCTGCATTTAGAGTGCTGTTTGCCAAGAAAACAAGATTGGAGTTTACGCTACCTCCAGCAAGGTAAACTGTTTCATTACCCATAGCATTTTCAGTTAGGGTAAGAGCGCCGTTTTCAATGTATATCGCCTCTCCCTTTTCAGCCTCGTTATCTTCAAAGACATTTGAGCTTATGCTGACATCAGAGCTTGTGTTGATATAGATGGCTCCTCCAAGAGATGCTTTGGACTGTGAAATAATCACATTATTTAAGGCCAAGCTGCCTCCATCAACATAGATTGCTCCACCGTAATCATCAGCCATTCCTTCAGATAGGATCAAGTCACTGATGCTTGCATTTCCAGTTACAAGGAATATCCTGCTTTCATTTCCACCGTTAATGGTTACTGAATTGTCTTCACCCATAATAATTACGTTTCCAGAAAGGACCAATCCGCTTTCCTTATAAGCCTTATCAGAGGATAGGATATAGATAATGTTTCTAGTTTCGGTTACTTGACTTAAAGCATGTGCAATAGTTGCATATGGACTTTCAAAACTGCCGTCTCCTTCATCAGAACCTTCAGCAGACACTATAAGCATAGTGGATTTGTCCATTACATTAAGTTCCAATTCAGCAGAACCAGGGCTAGCTGTAATTGTTACAGTTCCTACAGCAGAAGGAGTATAAACTGCCTTTGCCTCATTATCCTCAAGAATTACAAGGGAAGGTTCAATGGTTCCATCTGTGACAGTCAATTCAAAGCCATAGCTTGGCATTGCATCCTCTAGAGTGGAGTTTTCCTCTCCGTCAGTTGCCAAAAATCCTATAGAAATATCCTCAGTTGATCCTAAGAATATGGTATCATTGGATGAAGAAAGCTCTACAATGACCCAGTCATGGTATATGCTTGAGCTCACAATATCTGAACTTGGTCTATCATTAGATCCCCAGAAGTTGTAATCTGCATTTGCTCTAGTTGAATCAATGGCCTTATTGTTATCTGCAAAGATGTTATAATTTATAAAGGAATCGGAACTGTATGAATAAATTACTGAATTAGTTGTAATAATATTTTCAAAGACAGACCTTGTCACATTAAGTGATCCTGTTGAATAGATGGCTGCACCTTTAGGGCCTGTAACATTTATGAATTGGCAATTTGTAAGATTCAAGGATTTGCTGTTATAAATGCCTCCCCAATAGCCAGAGCTAGTTGGACCTAAAAGGTTTGTGAAATTGGAGTTTGCAATATTTGTAAAAGTGCTGGAATATATGATGAAACCGTCATATTTACCTGATAAGTTATTGAATGCTGAATTATTAATGTTTAAATTTCCGCTGCTTCCAGAATAACAGATAATTCCACCATTGCTTGAAGCGCTGGAACTTATATTTTCAAATAGACAGGATTCAATGTTTAGATTACCATTTGAGCTTAGGATTGCAGCTGCGGAGCTACTGGAAGCACTATTTTTAAAGCTGGAATTGATAATATTAAGGTTATTTGAACTTTGTGATATGAATCCGCCTTTGGTATTTCCACCATTGACAAAGTTTAAGTTAATCAAATCCAAATCAGCGCTTACTGTAAAGACATTATTTCCATCCCCATCTAAGGTAACAATATTAGTACCATTGTTTTTAATGGTTAATGCCTTGTTGATGGTTTTGCTGCTAATCACATCAGTGTAGTCCTCTGGAAGGTCGTAGTAGATTACGTCTCCAGCTTCAGCTCCATCAATGGCTTCAGATAAATATTCATATCCGATTCCACCTTCAATAAACCAATGAGGAACGGAAGGGTGAAGGGAACCCGCCTTAACTATTCCTCCATTGTCCAAGCTGTATGAACCGGAAATGATCATATCTTCACTTGCATCAATTGGAACTGTGTAAGTGGTCTTCAATTCATTGTCTCCGCTTATGTCAATAGGGTCTCCAATGGCTTCGCCATTTACTGTAAATATTATGCTTCCTCCTCTTATAGGATTTCCACAATCGTCACTAAGGCTTGCAGTCAAATTAACTGTCTCTCCCAATTCTACCTTTAAAGTGGAGTTATCCATGAAAACAAGATTGGAGTTTACGCTACCTCCCGCAAGGTAAATGGTATCACCGTCTATTGTATTTTCAGATAATGTGACAATACCGTTTTCAATGTAAATCACTTCTCCAGTATATGCAAAATTGTTTTCAAATTCGTTCGAAGAGATCACTACAGAGTCTGTGGTGTTTACATAAATGGCTCCTCCTCTTCCATCATCCAGCAAGATATGATTGCCATCAAATGTGCTAGTTAAGATAAGGGATTCTCCAGCAAGATAGATGGCACCGCCGTAACTAGCCTTATTATCACTGAATATGCAATTATCAATGCTTAAGTTAGAGCCAGAAGCAGTTCCAATGGCACCTCCGAAGAAGCTTGCGAAATTGTCGGTGAAGATAGAATTGGAAATATATAAATTAGATTCTGAACTAGTAGCAATAGCACCACCTAAGCCGTAAGCTCTGTTAGAATTAAAATTAACATAATCTAGAGTTAAATTACCTCCATCTACATAGATTGCTCCACCATAGTCCTGATCAAAACCATTAGACAAAGTTAAAGATTTAATGCTTACATTGCCAGTTACAAGGAATATCCTGCCGATAGTTGCATTAATGGTCACTTCATCATTTTCACCCATAATAGTCAGATTTCCAGCAAGAGTCAAGTCATGTTCTTTGTAGTCCTCACCAGTATATATAAGATAGATAATGTTTCTTGTTTCGTTTGCCTTAGTTAAGGCATATGCAATGGTTCTATAAGGGCTTTCAAAGCTACCTGCATTTTCATCGCTACCAGCAGTGGACACTACAAGCAATTTTGAAGTCTCAATAACATCAAATGTCAATTCAGCAGGGCCTGGAGTGGCTGTAACTGTTACAGTTCCTGTAAGAGAAGGAGGGGTGAATGTGACAATAGCCTCATTATCCACAAGAGTTACAGTATTTGCATCAAGAGTTCCATTAGTGGCTTCCAGATTAAAGCTATATTCTGGCATTACATCATCAAGAGTGAGATTTTCTTCCCCATCGGTTCCAACAAACTGTACAGCAATATCTGCAGTTTCGTCTGTAAATATATAGTCGGAATTCATGGACAATTCCTCTATAGTCCAGTAAGGAGCTTTTGAAACATCATAGATCTGGCTTTCTGTAGGTTTGCTGTTATTTCCCCAGAAGTTATAGGACAAATCGACATTTGAGCCATAGGAATAGATGTCCCTATTGCTATCGGCATTAAGATTTGTATTATCTATGAATAAATTGTAATTTACCTTGGCAGACCCTGGATTATATATATAAAGAGCTCCCCCTGTGTCTTGAATGTTCTGGAATACTGATTTGGTAACAGTTATATTTCCATTATTCTTAAATCGGATAACAGAATCTGTTGAAATATTAGAGAAGAGACATTCATTAATTAAATAGTTAGAAGTGGAGTCTGCAAAGATAAGTCCAGTTTGCTTAGTGGTATTTCCAATTATACCTGTAAAATTAGACCTTTCAATATTCACTTTACCTGGAGCATTCATTAAGCCATACATGGCAGTGCCCTTAATATCAGTGAAGCTGGAATCCTTTATGGTAAGGCTAAGCTTAACACCACCTAAACCAGAAAGAATTGGAGCAAAAGCTGAAGAGTTAATATTTTCAAAATGGGAAGATTCAATATTTATTGTGGATGAAGCATAAGTTTTTATAGCTCCTCCTTCGAAAGACTCAGGATAGCCAACAATATTCAAATCCCTTAAAGTGGAATTGATGACGTTAAGATTTCCACCTTCCGCATATATATAAACAAATCCTCCGCCTTCAGATCCTCCATTGCTTAAGTCTAAGTTAACTAAGCTTAGAGTGGCTTGATTTTTTATGGTAAATACTCTAGATCCGTTACCATCCAATATGATATCTCCAGTTTCATTGGCCTTAATGGTAAGGTCTTTTGTAATGAAAATGCCATTTGCAATATAAGTGCCTGGACTGCCATAGATGACATCTCCAGCAACTGCATTCTCAACGGTCTCATTTAAGGTTTTATATCCTCTTCCGCCTTCAATAAACCAATATGGAATATCAGGCTCAATTGTACCGTTTACGATTGTTCCGCCATTGTCAAAGCTGTATGAACCGGAAATAATAATATCTCCCTCTGAGTCAGAAGGAAGAGTATAAGGAATTCTTAATTCATTGTCGCCGCTTATATCAATAGGGTCTCCAACAGCCACACCATTTGCAGTGAAAGTGAGCTCTCCTCCTCTGATGAGATTTCCCTTATCGTCAGTTAGAGTGGCAGTTAAGTTAACATCAGCTCCCGGTTCAACGGTAAGGGTTTTTCCATCCATAAAAATGAGATTGGAATTTACGCTTCCGCTTTCAAGATAAATGATTTCATCATCCATAATGTTTCCAGACAAACTTACAGGAGCATCCTTAATGTAAACTGCTTGTCCCTTAATTGCGCCATTGTCATTAAAGTTATTTGAAACGATGCTTACAGGAGAGTCTGTGTTTATACTAATGGCATTGAAAGATGCATCAGGACTTAATACATCCATATGAGCTACAAAATCATTCATCAAAATTTCAGCTTCCCCTCCAATGAAAATGGATTGGCCTTTGCTTGCGAAATTGTCAGTGAAGATTGAATTGGAAAGATATAAATCAGATCCGGCAGCAGTTGCGATAGCACCACCATTGTCACTTGCAATACAGTTAGAGATATTTAAGAAGGATAAAGTTAAATTGCCTCCATTCAGATAGATTGCACCTCCATCACCAGTGGCATTTCCTCCGGTTAAGCTTAAATCACTTATGGTAGCAGTGGAAGTGACTGTAAATATCCTGTCTTGATTGTCTCCATCTATGATTACATCGGCGCCATCATATGGCTTTATGGTAATGTCCTTATCCACAAGCAAATTGCTTTCCTTATAAGTGCCATTTTTAATGAGAATGATTTTACCGTCTGCAGCTATATTTAAAGCTTCAGCGATGGTCTTTACCGGATTTTCCTGTGTACCGTCACCAGATGTTTCAACAGAGCCATCGACAAAAATTAAAGAACCAATCTCAGAGCTTACATTAAATTCAAAGACATCTCCAGTGGATAAGATTAAAGTTTCCTCTCCAGCAATAGAAGCAAGGTAACTGATAGTTCCCACTCCATCTTTAATGGTCACAGCAGATGGATTCTCTTGATTGAGAGCATATCCCACAGCTAACTCAACGGTAGGCATGCCATCTATAACACCTATTTCGCCGCTTTCAGTCACATAGCTGTTTAAGAAAATCTTAATGTTTTCGCAAACCCCTACAAATGCGCATTCAGCTACATCTCCAGTTAAGATGACCCATTCGCTTGTTTTATCGTTAGGCCTTACATTAGTACCCCAATAGTTATCGTCAATGGAGAATGAAGAGGCTCCAGAAAGGTCGCCTACTGACAGATCATTGCCATTTGCATTCTTATTGTTGATGATTATATTGTGGTCAACCTTAAAGACACCAAATCGGGCGTCTAAGAGACCTACAGCATTATTAGCAAGAATATTGTCTGCAATGACTGACTGAGTGACAGTTATGTCAGTTGCAGTATTGGAATTTACTCCACTGGAAAATATGCTTGCATATGAAGCGTTAAGGCAGTTATCGGAAATTGTAGTGTTGATAATTTTAATTTTCCCTTTAGATGTGATTATGGAATAAATAGAACCATTATTATCATGAATTCTTGAATTCATTAGAGTCACATCAGGATCAGCGCTGCTTAAAAAGATAATGGCTCCCAAATAAGGGGTACTCCATGGAAAAGCAGGAGGCAGCATATAAGAGCCTCTTATTTCAACATTATCCAAACTAACCGGACCTTTTCCAGAAACATGGATTATGGAAGAGTCATCTGATTTGGTAGCAAAGCAGTCTTCTATAAGAACATTGGAAATGGAGGTTTTTCCATTGGAATAAACATGAACCGCCCCATAAGCAGAACCAATGTTTTTAAATATGCAGTTATTTATATTAATATCATAATTATCCATAATAATCCTTATGGCAGCACTTGTAGAGGAAGTGCTGTTTAAGTCAGATATGGTCAGGTTTTCAAAATTACATCCGTATGAAATGTCAAATCCATAATCGCCGGAAGCATGAAGAATTGTGCCCTCCTTGCTTTCACCAATAATAGAAATATATTTGCCGACAGGGATGGTGATTTGTTCAATGTTATAATCACCGTTTGAAATCAAGAGGGTGAAATCAGTTCCACCAGTTTTTGTTATATTGATTGCTTTTTCAACAGTGGCAACAGCAGTTTCCAAACTTAAGCCGTCATTATTGTCATTACCCCCAGTGGATACAAAAATAGTAGTGGATTCTCCGTCTTTTAAAGCATCAGAGGAATCCTTTTGTTTAACGTCAGTTACATTCTTTAGTTCCAGATCATCATTAGATTGAATAGAATCGCTTTCGATAGCGCTATCACTAAAAGTAGTACCTATGCTAGCATCTTCACTAACCGTAGTAGTTATAGGAGCGCTAGCATCTTCACTAATTGAATCAACAGCTGCAGCATCCCCTTCAAGAGTAACAGCATCATCTGCTGCACTTGCTGCACCTATTAGAAACATGAGAAGAACTAAAGATATCAGTAGATATTTAATATTTTTAATCTTCATTATATCTCTCCAAATAAAAGATAAAAGAAAGTTTTCGATAAATAATTAAATTTAATTAGTTTACAGACCAATAAGGAAATTAGACTAAGAGATAGATAGATTAATCTTAGAAATAGCCTAATTAAATTGGATTAAGCATTGAACATTTAATGAAAAAACCTAATCTTTTCAATCAGTTTTTATACAAGTCTTAGCAAATAAAACCTTTGAAGTATGATTGAAAAATTATTCAAATACTTAAATTTATTTTTATAAGTATATTTATATAAATATTTTTAAATGATTCTATTACTATAATAAAACGTTTCAATTGATTAAAACAAAAAATAAGTTAATTATATTAAGTTTTTGAAAAAATAAAGGGAATAATATTAGTTATATAATAAACGAACAAAAATAAGATAATTAAAAATAGGATAAAAACAGCCAAAAATAAGTAAAAAGAAAATAAAAAAGGAAGGTGCAGACTAAAATAAGTAAAAAGAAAATAAAAAAGGAAGGTGCAGACTAAAATAAGTAAAAAGAAAATAAAAAAGGAAGATGCAGACTAAAATAAGTAAAAAAGCTAATATGTGAAAAAAGGAAAATAAGTTTAAAAAAAAGAGAAAAGAATAGCTAAAAAGCTATTCCAAATAATTTATTTAATTACAAGCTTAGCACTTGCACTGGAAGATGCATACATATCATCTCCTGCATACTTGGCTGTAAAGCTATAGGTCTTCTTGCTTGAGATGCTTACATTAACGCTAGCAAGACCCTTTGCATTTGTCTTAGCTGAATAGCTTTTTCCATTTAAAGTGAATTTAACTGTTTTTCCAGCTATTAAATTGCCTTTTGAGTCTTTAAGTGTTGCAGTGAGAGTCTTTGTCTTTGCACTTGCCTTATAGGTCTTTGATGTGCTTGTAAGACTTGTCTTTTGAGTGCTAACCTTTATCTTAGCAACTACAAAGCTTCCATTGTATTCATCATCCCCAAGATATGAGATGGCAAATGTGTAAGTTCCCTTATATCCAAGGTTTATCTGCAGTTTTACCCCGCCTGTGGCGTTTGTAGTTCTATTGTATACTACACCATTGAATCCTATTTGAACCTTCTTATCTGCCAAAGGATTGCCATCTGAATCGGTTAGATTGACTTCAAAGTACTTTCCAACTCTTCCTTCAATATCCATATTGACTGCTACAGTGTCCATATTCTCATAATGGATGATGGAAGTCTTTTTGCCATTCAACCCACCGCCGATAGGCACATTAGCACTTGAATCATTTTCAAAGCTCTTGACCTTAAATTCAAACGGTTTCATTCCGATTTCCAAAGTGTTATTGGCAATATAAATCTCATTATTCGGAGCAAGAACTCCCCTATCTGAATCCAATTCTAATATAGTGATGGATTCTGGAACTATATTGTCTCCCATCACTGTGTTATTGGTGATTTCAATAGCTGGAACAATGATTGACAATGAATCAGTTCCGTTTTGAGCAATTGCCTTAACAATCACATCCCCATTTGATGCATTAAAGTCAATTCCACTGATTTTAACACTACTTAACCCTGTAGCAATATTGAATATTGGATTTCCATCTCCTGAACTTGAAATGCTTGTATTGTTTCCAATAAGAACAATATCCTTTGTAATATTAATATTAGAAACATTAAGATAGTCATATTCACCTAAATCTATAATATCTCCACTACTTGCATCATCTATAAGTTTTTGTAAGTCTGCAGCAGTTCTAGTGGATTTAGATGGAGTATCTCCCCCAATGACAAATTCTATTTCATCACTTGCAGGATTATAAATCTTATCTCCAATTGCCCTTATGATAGAAACATAACTATCAGGACTTAAATCGCTTAAATCCATAATGAAATGACCTTCATTATCTGTTAGTGCATTTGATACTGTACTCTTATTTGATGAATCGATTATCTCTATAGCAAGATTCATATATTTAACAGGAGCGCCTTTATGACTTAAAGAAATATATAATTTTTTATCCTTAAATTCACTGCTTAAATCAGCATTCAACTTGTTTATAATGACTTCAACAGAAACAGTTGAATTTTTGTAATATTCATCACCAGCAAAGCTCAATAGAGCAATATAATTACCTGGATCAAATGAAGATAAGTCAAATACAACTTTACCTTGATCATCAGTCTTTTTAGTGAAGGTCTTATTTGCAATATGAAGACTAATGGATTTGTCTTTAAGAGCATTTTCACCACTTGTCAATTTAGCATCGAGATTTACTAAAGCAAAACTGCCAATGGTATTTTTAGCATCCAATTTAGTGTCGTATTTGTCAATTGTGAAATTCAAAGAATCACTTGAAGAATCATAATAATCATCACCAGCAAAGACAAACAGACAATCAATATAATCTCCAGGACCCAATCCACTAATATCAAGACTATAGAAACCAGAACTATTAGTTATTACATCAAAAGACTCAATTCCCATAGTAACACTTATAGTTTTATTATCAAGACCTAGATTATTACTAGACAAACTAATAAGGATAGAATCTTCACTAATTAGAGCAGTTAAATCACTTGAATACTTGTCAATGGTGAAATTCAAAGAATCACTTGAAGAATCATAATAGTCATCACCAGCAAAGACAAACAAGCAATCATAATATCCAGGAACCAAATCACCAATATCAAGACTATAAAGACCAGAATCATTAGTTATAAGCTCAAAAGACTCATTACCAATAGTAACACTTATAGTTTTACCAGCAAGGCCAATGCCATCACAAGTCAAGCTAATGAGAATAGATTCATAATTATCGTCAATAATTGCAGTTAATTCACTCATACGATTTTCGATTGTGAAATTTAAAGAATCAGATGAAGAATCATAATAGTCATCACCATCAAATACAAATAAACAATCATAATATCCAGGGGCCAAATCACTAATATCAAGACCATATAGGCCAGAACTATTAGTTATAACATCAAAAGACTCATTACCAATAGTAACACTTACAGTTTTACTATCAAGACCTATATCACTAGTTAAATTAATAAGAATATAACTATTATTTTCATCAATAATAGCAGTTAAATTGGTTTTATATCTATCAATTGAGAAGTTTATATCCTTATTTGAATCTATTTCAAAATTATCATTTTCTTTTAGGCTAACTAAAGCTGTGAAATTGCCAGGATTAAGATCACTAATGTCAATAGTTGCAATTCCATTATCATCTGTAATTGCAGATTTATTGATTAAATCAGAGACTCTATCAGTCTCATTAATGAAAGCCAATACTGTCAATCCTTCAAGACTTATATCATCTAATGAATCATCCACACCTAAATAATCAAGAACAGAATCATCTATACTCAAATTAACAACAATAGAATCATCTTCGACAATCAAATTCAAATTAAGAACAATCTTCTTAACAGTTATATTAACAAGGTCGGATGATGACAAGCGATCACCATCACCTTCAAAGACCAATTCCAAATCAGAATAATTTCCAACTTTCAAACTGCTTAAATCAATTAGAAATTGTCCTGATTCATCAGTTAATCCATTTAATATTGTATCATCATCAATAATCAATGAAACATTTCTATTTGAAATAGGGCCATTATCATCACTTAAAGTTCCAGTTAGATTTCCAAATCCAAGGAATATACTAATCTCCTTAGATTCTAAATCCAAATAACTGGATATAGGACTTATTTCAAGGACTTTGCTATCATTTGAGTCTAAATAAATTGATTGGCCGTAATAATTAGCTAAAACTGTGTAAACACCTACTTTCAATCCGCTGAACTCTTTAAATCCTTTGCCCTCATTTACATTCACTGTTTCTACTGTTTCATACAAATCAGAAGAGATGTTTAAAATTACAGTTCCATTAATCGGATTATCATCTATGTCTGTAAGGTTAAGATAGACAGTAAGATTTTCCCCTGCCTTAATTGGAGAGTCAAATTCAATATCAAGAACTGTTTTTGTGTAAAGGTCAATTGTATTGAATTCCAAAGTTTCTCCATCAATAGTTGCCCTAATCACATTTTCCCTATTGCTAGAGCTTAATAAGGCAGTTGCACAATTGTTTTGCAGAATGCCAAAGGAAGGATTTATTTCTCCATCAGAAGATTCTAAAGTGTATAATCTGAGAAGAGGATAGTAATTAGGATTGTCTATTAGAGTTCCATCGTTGTACTCATTTAAAAGAACTTTTACTAGATAATTATTAAGATTATTTTCAGTTAGTGTATTTCCTAAATCAGTGTTTAAGCCATCATCTAAACTATTTCCTAAATTAAGACCCCATGAATCAAGATCATCAATCAACTCAACAGATAAATTCATAACCACCCATCTGTTAATAGTCACATTAGCAGCAACTGTAGATAAACTGCTCAACTCATTAGCTCCCCACCAATTGTCTTCCAAGCTTATTCTTCCTCCGCTAGGGAAATAAACGGTAGTGTCCTTAAATACTTGAACGCTCTTATTTGTATCTGTATTGTTTAAAAATACAGAATTAGTTATATTCAAATCAACATTCCGATCTAGGATAGCTCCTCCTCCACGGCTGTTCTTTGCAGAATTGTTTATAAAAAGGCTGTTTGTAATAATGAAATTGCCCTCTCGGCCGTCAGTTCTTCCAATCAGGTTCAAGGCTCCTCCACCATAGTATGGATTTGTGGAACCTGCTTGGCCTGTTGCCTTATTTCCAATGAAGCTTGTATTGTCAATTATGAAATCCCCTTCGGAGTCCTGCAGGAATATTGCTCCTCCGAATTCTGCAGTGTTATTGATGAATTTGGAGTTTTTGATTGACTTATATCCGTCAAGGTACTGTGCATAGATTACTCCTCCGCCGAATGTTGATCCTTGTGCTGCATTTGAAATGAATTCACAGTCAGTTATGTTCAAGCTTGGAGGATATGGAAGGGAAGTGGAATATCCATCGGCATAAATAACCCCTCCGTTTGCATAATTGCCTGATAATGCTGTGTTCTTAACAAAGCTTGAGTTTATAAGATTAAGATTGCCGACAGAATAGATTGCTGCACCATTTGCATTCCTTACTTGACAGTTTGAGACATTGACACCCTCTAAAGTCAAATTGCCCATATTTGTAAATGCGCCACCAGAGGAGACTGTATTGACTCCATTTATAACGGTAAGGTTTTTAACAGTCAATTCTGATTCAAATATATTGAAGATTCCTCCTGTATATCCTACTCCATCCAGAATTGTGCTGTCCCTGCCAGAACCTGTAATGCTAAGGTATGTGCTGTCTAATTCTATGCCATATGCCTCATAGGTCCCTGGAAGAACAAATATCTCATGAGAACCAAACTCCTCATCAAGAGCAAGCTCTATAGACTTATTGATTGTTCTTACAGGAGCATCCATAGAGCCGTTGCAATCATCATTTCCAGACATGGATACAAAAATTACCCCTTTATAATTGTTTATTTCAAAGACTATATGGGTAATCTCATTGTCGGATATAATATCAAATCCGCAGGATGCAAAGTCATCTCCAAGATTATCCAAATCCCTAACTGTAAACTTGGAATTAGCCTCTCCCTTAACTGTCTTCATATAGTTTGGATAAACGATACCTCCAGTTGCGTTTAAGCGTAAAGTGTACTCTTTAGGTATCTTGCCTCCAGACAAGAGCTCTATCTCTCCTCTTGTAGTGTTTACATGATTAAAGTCAATACTAATATTTACAATGTTTCCAACCTTTAAAACACCTGTATCATTTAAGACTGCATTTAAAATAACCCAACTGTCTACAGTAATGTTAGATCCGTTAAATACGCCACCTAATAATGATGAATAGTTTCCTCCAATCTCATTTTCTCCAAATGGATTGCTAAGTCCCCACCAGTTATTATTTGCTATAGCAACGCCTTGTTGGAGACCATATAGATTAGAGTAATAGGTTCTTGTTGCAATGGACAAGTCATTAACGACAGATGAGTAGGATATGTCCAATGCACCCTTTTCAACATAGATTGCAGGGGAAATCTCATCTCGAGCGCTATTATTTTCAATGATACATGATTTGATGATTATCTTATTTCCAACATCATTAGTGCCTTCGCTTATCTTTATTGCAGCAGAATCCTTCTTAGCAGAGTTATTTGCTATGACACAGTTTTCTATAATTGCAGAGGCATTATAAAAGTGAATGGCTCCAGGATAATATTTAGCGCTGTTATTTATAAAATTGCTATTTAAGACTGTTACATTGCTCACCCTCAAATACATTGCAGGGGCATTGTTTGCATAATTGTCCCTAAAGTCAGAGTTAGTCACCTTAACTCTTGCAAGATCAAAGGCCTCTTCAGCGCTTATGGCCCCACCCCAACTTGAATTGGTAGTAAGATTATAAAATTTGGTATTGTTTATGGAGATCCTTCCACTGACGTAATTTAAATAAATAGCGCCTCCACTAGATTTAACATGCAGGTCATCAAAGGTACAATTATTAATTGTCAAATCAATATACGCAGTCCTTCGATATAAGTTGTCACCATTTATTGCCCCACCGTATGTGGCACCGTCAACATTTGTAAATCTGATGTTTTTATATGAAACTGAATTGTTTCGAACTGTGAATAGGCTTTTGTTTTGGCCATCTCCGTCAATTACCACATTTCCATATCCGATGAATGAGTATGTGGTTCTTTTAACTTGCAAGACACCATCTTGAACTGTGTAAGTTCCATTTAATTCAAATCCACTCTCATGATAGCTTCCACTGCCTATGTGAATTCTTATATTTGAATTTAGATTTTCTCCTATCTCCAATGCCCTTGCAATGGTTAATACAGAGGTTTCATTACTAAGACCATCGTTGTTGTCATTTCCATCTTTAGAAACATAAATGTCATTATATTCAATTGATTGTCCGAATTCAAGGTTGTATACTATTTCTTCATATCCGGAACTGATATTAAGTGTATCTGAACCTTCTTCGGTAGCTTTATAGAAAACTGTTACAGCTCCATTATTTGTATAGACTTTCGCCTGATTTTGAATTATGTTTCCATTATCTTCATTGTAAATTATGAAATCGGAATTGAAGGTCCCTATTTGAGAGCTTAATAATATTTCGGCACCGCTTATTCCATATTCTACTGAAGAGTCTATCTCTCCCCTTTCATTCATGTATTTATTGATATTGATTATGATTGGATAGTCTTCACCTGCAATCAGGCCTGAAGTTTCTAGATCTACTGTCATAATGGCCCAATTGTCAACTGTAACTCCATCTGAGACTAGAGATATCTTTTCTTCACTAGAGGAGGAAGGATTAGAACTAGCAGAAGATTCTCTATTTACACTGCAGTTTTTAGGGCCCTCATTAGTTCCCCACCAATTGTAATTTGCAGTTACATCAGTGTCATTGTCATTGTTGATTATAAAAACAACATCATTGTCTAAAAATGCACTGTATTCAACTATAGTAGGAGATTTGGCTTGAATGACTGAACTGTTTACAACCACTTCTGTATTTACAGAATTATTAATGAATACAGATGAGTTTATATAAGTGATTGAATTTTTTGAAATGGTTTCTGAAGACCATACAATTCCTCTTGGGCTGTTTCCGCTTAATGAAATATCAGTGAAACTGCAATTTTTAATCTGCATATACCCTCTATTATTAACAACAGCATTCAAATTGCCGGTTATATTATTAAAAACACAGTTGACCAATGTTAAATTAGTCTCATTGTTATTGACATAAACAAGTGAATTTAAAAAGCCTGGTTCATTGATATTTGCAAAGGTACAATTCTCAACCTTTACCTTAGATTGGGCAAGTGCAGTGATATAGCTGGATGAAGCGCTTGTAGAGCCGGTCAATCCAATGAAATTGGTGTTTGTAATCTTTCCTGTACTTGATCCCAAATATCTGATAAGGCCGTTTCTACCTGCAATTGCATCTGTAAATGTACAGTTGTCTATTTGCAAATCGGCGCCTCCAGCCATGCTTAATATTGGATTGCTTGGATTTGGAGTGGTTGAAGAAAATATTATATTTTTAAAGCTTATTGTCTTTTTAGTGTCTGAAGTGTATGTAAAGGCATTTGCTGTGCCTATTCTTTTAATTATTGTTCCATCCTCTCCAATAAAGTTAAATGCATGAGACAGTTGTGTGGACTTGTTTTGTTCATAAGTACCGCTGGATATGTGGATGGTGTATCCTTCTCCAGCAAGTGAGACAGCTTTTGATATGTTTGCAACTGCTGTTTCTAGAGTCAAACCATCATTTTCATCATTTCCGTCTACAGATACGTATATTGTATTTGTATTGTCTTTAAGACCTGCAGATTTTTCATTAATTTTGTAATTATTTTCTAAATCTAAATTTTCATTGATTGAAGAATCACACTCTAAATTAGAATTAGAATTAGAATTATCATTTAATTCTTTTTTATTTATAGAATTATTTAATATTAAATTATTTGATTTAGCATCATTTGAATTGTCAGAAATTAAAATAGAATCTGAATTATCAGAATCAATATAATTAACATTAATATTATTATTTTCATCTAATAGATTATCAGAGTCTATAGCGCTTGCTGTGCTAAATCCTACTGATAAGACAAATAATAAGATTAATGAAATCATTAAAAGTTTTTTAAAGTTCATTTAAGCTCTCCTATATAGTTATAAATTGATAATTGTATTTTTTAAAAGATCGTATCAAAGAATCGAACTTTGAATAAAAGTTACTTAAAGCTTAAAAAAAGGTTAAATAAATAACTTCCAATAAGCCATTAAATAACTTAAATTAAACCATTTACGATAAATAAGAACGATTATTAAGTTAAGAATAAAATAAATAGAATCAAAGTGTTTAAATAAAAAAATAAAAAGAATCAGCTTTTAAAATAAAAAATAAAAGCTGAAATTAAATATTGTGTTTTATACCATACTAAGCAATTAATCAACTTAAATAAAATAAAAGAGAGGGATTTGGCCTTAATTGACCAAACCCATTTAATATTTATTTAATAGTTAATTTACCGCTTGCACTAGTTGCCTTAAAGGTGTCGTCTCCTGCGTATTTTGCTGTAAAGCTGTAAGTTCCTTTAGTGTTAAGGCTTACTTTTACAGTTGCTACACCTTTTGCATTGGTCTTGCCAGAGTATGTCTTACCGTTTACAGTAAACTTAATAGTCTTATCAGCTATTAGGTTTCCATTTGCTGTCTTAAAGGTAGCGGTCAATGCTTTTGTTTTTGCGCTAGCCTTATAAGTCTTGGAAGTTGTAGTAATCTTAGGACTTTGTTGTTTTACTGTAATCTTTGAAACGACAAATGAACCGTTGTAGTTGTCATCGCCTAGGTATGCGATAGCGAATGTGTAGGTTCCTTTGTATGCGAGGTTGATTTGTAGTTTTACATCACCTGTTTCATTAGTTGTACGGTTGTATACTCTGCCGTTGAATCCGATTTGTACGGACTTGTTGACTAATGCATTGCCGTTTGCGTCAACTAGTTTTACGTAGAAGTATTCTCCGATTCTTCCATCATCTTTTGCAACTGCAATTGTGTTCATGTCTTCACAAACGATTTGAGATGCGTTTCTTACTGGAGGAACTTCAATTGTCTTGTTGATTTCTACGATGGTTTCGATTACTGTTAGGCTCATTGAGCTTGTTACAGTAGCTTTGTTAGAATCTGTGTAGGAGACTACTGCTGTTGTGTTTGCAGATACAGGAATAGTTGCTATTCCGTTTGCATCTGTAGTTAACTTAGTTTCTTCGCCATTGACATTAGCATCAAGTGTAGCGTTTGCTATTGCGTTGCCGTCAAGGTCCTTTAGGGTTGCAACGATTGAGCTGCCGTCTTCAGTGCTTAAGGAGATTGTAGCGTTAGCAACTACTGGAACAGGAACGATTACTTCTTCGACTTCAGTGACCACTTTAGTGGAGTATGAAACTGTAGCGTTGTTTGCAGGATCTGTGTAGCTGAACTCTACAGTGTTGTTTCCTGTGATAAGAACGCTGCATTTACCATCTTCGTCGGTAGGTATTTCCATTTCCTCGCCATCTACAACTGCAATGATAGTAGCGTTAGCAATTGGTTTGCCGTCGCTGTCAACTAATGTAGCGACAATAGCATCGTCAGTTGTTTCAACAGTTAATGTTCCGTTAGCAACAACAGGAACGTCAACAGGAACTTCCACTTCTTTAGTTACGACTTTAGTGCTGTATTTAACAACTGCACCGTTTTCAGGGTCAGTGTATGAAAGCTCTACAGTAGCGTTTTCACCTACAGGAATGCTTACCTTACCATCTGCATCAGTTGTGAAGTTTTGTTCCTCACCATCGATTACAGCAGTGACAGTAGCATTTTCAATAGGGTTTCCGTCACTGTCAACTAAGGTAGCTTCAACAGCATCATCAGTTGTTTCTACACTCATAGTGCCGTTAGCAACAACAGGAACTTCAATAGGAACTTCTTTAGTTACCACATCAGTTACATATTTTAAGACAGCACCGTTTTCAGGATCTGTGTAGCTAAGCTCAACAGTTGCATTGCCATCAATAGGAACGCTTAGCTTACCATCCGCATCAGTTGTGAAGTTTTGCTCTTCGCCATTGACTATAGCAGAAACAGTTGCATCAGCAATAGGTTTACCATCAGAGTCAACTAAAGTAGCAACAATAGCATCATCAGTTGTTTCAACATCAAAGCTGCCATTAGCTACAGGAGGCTCAACAGGAACTTCGTGAGTGAATGCAACTATAGTGTAGTATACTGACTCTGTAGCGTCACCATCTGAGTATGTGATTTCGATGGTTTGATTTACAGTATTGTCGAATGGTATGATAGCAATTCCATCTTCAATAGGAACAACTGTTCCATCGTCATCATCACCAATGTAATAGGTAATTTCACCATCACTGACATCATCACCATCAACAGTTACGCTTACTTCAATAGAAGTGTCGTTATGAGATTCGACGATAATTTCAATTTCAGCAGAAGGATCCACACCACTAGTGGAAACTTTAACAGTGTGGTAGACAGTAGCTCCGTTTTCATCAGTGTATGAAAGCTCTACAGTGGTATCGCCATTGATAGGGATGGTTATATTTCCGTTCTCTCCAGCAATATATTCAACTGGATCTTCTTCACCGATAGTAACCATAATCTTAGCGCCTTCGAAATCGTCTAAGTTATCGTTGTATAAGAATACATCAATGCTATCTTCACGAACAATTACATCGAATTTAGCGTTATTGGCAACAGGAACAGGAGTTACTTCATTGTTTACAATAAAGTCATAATATGAAGACCATTCAGTGCCTTCCTTAGTGTAGCTGACCTTAATGGTTTGATTGACTGTATTGTCAATGTCAAATGATCCTTTACCGTTTGCATCAATAGGAAGGAGAGCTCCATCAGTGCTTCCAATGTAATATCTAACAATAGTATCGCCAATAGGCTGACCGTTAATGTCCTTCAAGGTCACTTCAATGGAAGTGCCATTTTCAGCAAGAGCCAATTCAATGACTGCACCTATAGGGTTGTCTACAAGAGTCTCTTCTACAAGTACAAATACAGTTAGCTCTGGAGCTTGATATTCGCTGTCAGCTAAGCTGATTGTAGCTGGATAAGTGCCAGCATCTAAAGTGCCAAGTGAAATTGCAGCAATACCGCTTGAATTGGTTTCGTTGGATAATGTGTCTTCGTTAATGAGCACACTAATGGTTTTGCCTGCAATAGGAGCTCCTTCCTCATCGGTAAGGGTTACAATAATTGTATTGTTTTCCATTGAAACATTCATCTTAGCCTTAGCCTTTTCTCCAGCAGTGAAACTAGTGTTCCATACAGCATCAGTGGATTTTACTGTGATACTGTTTTCACCTGCAACTACAGTGTATTTTGCAGTAGCCACTTGATTTTCAGTAGTTACTACAGGATTGTCAAATGTGCCTGTGGTAGAAGTGAATTCTACAGTCAATTCTTGAGCTAAGCTATCTGGCAATTCTAAAATGTCACTGCCATCAGTGTAATGGTTGAAGTCAACAGTCAATTCATATTCGTCTCCTGCTTGAATATCTTGAGTGCTTGGAGCGGTTACAGTCATAATAATCCAGTTAGATGCATCTGCAGAGTAAGCAAATCCTTGAGGATCGTCGTTAGTGCCCCACCAGTTGTATTGAGCATTTACTTCTTTGGATCCGCCATTGTAAACTGCATATCTTGTGCCATTTGTCAAGAATATACAGTAATTGATGGCAGTTGTACCTTTAGTGTAGATTGCATCTCCATAGTACTCATTATCATAGATTGTGTTATTGATGAACTCGGATTTGGTGATGTTTGCCACACCATTGATTCCAATATAAATTGCTCCTCCTTCTCTTCTAGCATTGTTATTGATGAATATGGATTCTGTTACATCCAAATTAGCTTGTGCAAAAATAGCTCCGCCAGAGCAGTAATATGGAGAGTTGTCTGCAGTGTTGTTAATGAATTCAGTACCTTTGACTGTAATGTTAGTATCTGTGTAACCGCGTACTGTGGATTGACGTACAAGGTTGTCATAGAATTTGGAATCTTCGATTGTTATGTTTCCTCTGCCTGATGAAACATAAACCACACCCATGATAGATGAATCATATGTTACATTGTTGCCTTCAAATATTGTATTGACAATATTTAAATTATTGTTTCCAGAGTGGGTGATTATTCCGCTTACAGTGTTGTTTGCAAATACAGAGTCTTTAATTGTTAAATTACCATAGTTTGAAATGAGCCTAGCCATTTCATGGTTGATTCCAGCAACTGTAATGTTGTCTAAGACTGCATTAGCTGCATAGCTGTAAACAACTGCGCCATACATAGCAGTTACATTAGCAAGAACAAGGTTATGCAATTCGAAATTGGATACAGTAGTACCATAGGCCATATTGAATAATCTGTTGCCTTGGTTTTGAGCATCGAGTATTACATCTCCTTCACCAGTAATGGTTAAGTCTTTGGTAATGTTGTATCCGTCAACAATGTATGTGCCTTCCTTAATGATGATTTGACCAGATCCTTCTTCAGCTGTAGCGATTTCAATAGCTCTTGCAAGGCTTGCTACAGGCTCATCTTCAGAACCTTCATTAGCGTCATCACCATCTTTGGAGACATATACAACTCCAGTGAATGGAACTGGTTGTTCTCCAACATTAATCAATATAGTTTCAACTGCATTTTCGCTTGTTACAGTTATTAATGCATTAGCATTAGCTGCAGTGAAAATTGCTTCGCCAGTAGCTCCGTTAGCAATGGTTAATGTTTCAGGTGCAACAGTACCATTATCTACAGAAAGTGCTACACTGTAGGATTCTCTTGGAATAACTCCACCGGTTAATTCTTCAATCTCACCAGCGGTAGTGTTTACATGGTTAAAGTCAACAGTTAATTTTACTTCTTCTCCAGCAAGGATTTCAGTAGCGTTTGCTTCTACATTCATGATGACCCAATTGTCCATAGTGATGTTTGTACCGAATATGGTAGTGCTTGGGTCGTTGGTTCCCCACCAGTTGTTGTTGATTAAAACAAGTCCAGGTTTTTCATCTCCATAGGTTGCAGTAACGGTATTGTTAATGTTGATTTCGTTTACTACAGAAGAGTAAGACATGTTTAAGATGGAGTTTTCCAAGTAGATAGCAGGAGCTGCTTTATCCCTACCGATGTTGTTTTCAATAATAGAGTTTGTAATTGTTACTTCAGAAGGTTTTACAATTACTGGGTTGTATTGGATATTGCCTCCATGGATTGCAATAGCTGCCTTATCGTATTTAGCAGAGTTGTTTGCAACAATACAATTGTCGATTGTTGCAGTAGTGTTCTGCAAGTAGATAGCACCAGGGTGGTAGGTTGCATTGTTGTCTGTAAAGTTGGAATCTTTTATTACAACATTAGTTGCTTGCAAGTAAAGTGCAGGAGCATTGTTTGCAGAGTTGTTTGTAAAGCTTGAATCTTTTATCTCTACAGTGAGCCCTTCGCCATAAGCAGCTTGATATGCGCATAAAGCAGCCCAAGTTGCGTTGATGTTTGTGAATTCACAATTGGCTACAGTTAGGTTGCCAATAGCGTAGTATGCATAGATAGCACCACCATTTCTTCCTTGCAAGTTATTGAAACTACAGTTTTCAACCAATACATCAGCATCGAATAAGTTGGAACTGCTGGTTCCTGCAATGAGTATTGCACCACCGTTTGCTGCAATGTTGTCTTCAAATGCAATGTTTGCAATAACAACAGCTTCAGTTGTGTTTACAATTATTATGCTTGTGGATTCGCTTACATCGCCAAATCTTCCAGCTCCGTTTCCGTTAACGACATGGTTGTTTCCTCTGATTATAACAGTTCCGTTACCTGTAATGGTAATAGGTATAGCAGAGTTTATTACAATGCCGTTTTCGTTATAGATACCTTCTTCAATGACGACTAAACCTGAAGCACCTTCAGCACCTGCAAGTTCCACTGCGTGTGCAATGGTTGCAACAGGAGCTTCATATGTACCTGCATTGGTATCAGCACCGGATGGTGATACATAGATAACATCTGCAACAGGTTGAGGAGTGTCGGTTATAGTTACTTTGATTGGAACCATTGCATTGCCTGAAATAGCATATACAGTGGTTTCACCAGTTTCTTCTGGAGTGTAGTAAAGGGTAGCTACATTGTCTACAGTAAGGTTGGATTCAGTAATTTCACCTTCATCTAAAGTCATTCCGAATACTTCTAGTTCTGGGAATTCTCCTTCCAAATCACCGATAGTTCCATCAGTGCTGTTGGTGTGTCTGAAGTTAGCAACGATTGGTATAATTTCATCAAGAGTTCCAGTGATTTCACTTGGATCTGCAGTTAGGATTACCCAACTGTCTACAGTGATTCCTTCGCTTACCCTATCAGATGGGTTTTCATTCGCTGCCCACCAGTTGTTGTTGGCAACTAAAGAACCGTTAGTGAAGTCAGAGACAATTAATTTTTCGCCAGGGCCCATGATTACAGAGTTGCTTATGCTTAAGACATTTACAGTTGTAAGGTCTTTGTTTGCAAATTTCATGGCGATAACAGAACCATTGTTAGCAGTGTTGCCTTGGAATATACAATTTGAAATTTGTACATTACCTGTTGTGGCCGCAATAGCTCCTCCACGACCTGATTTATTAGTTTCTTCATAATCAAGAGCAGTATTATCGATGAATCTTGAATTAGATGCATATAATGTTGCATTTGCATTTACAAAGATAGCTCCACCTTCAGCGTTGTAGTATTTACCGCCGAAAGCAGTGTTATTGATAAAGTCACAGTCAATTACATAGACAGCAGATTGAGCACCAGGTCTTACAGTACCGTTAGAGTATTGGTAAGCCATTGAACCGCTTGCATAGATAGCTCCACCAGAACCTCCGCTTGCAGAGGTAGCATTGTTTCCAATGAATTTGGTATTATTTATGACAGCCATGGACCCAATATTAGATCCGCTTACATAAATACAGCCGTTTTTATTAAAGTTGTTTACAAATGTACAGCCATCTACTATAATAACTGAATCTTTAGCGGAAATCAAACCATAGCTTGTTCCAGTACCTGCAGTGTTGTTTTCGAAGTAACAGTTGTTGAAGTTTGCACTTGCAAGTTCTACATAGATGACTCCGTTGGTACCAGTTACATTTCCACCGTTGCTTAAGAACTTACATTCATCGAATTTGAGACTGTCACCAGCACAGTAGATCAAGTGACCATTGCGGGTGTAGTTACCGTTTATGAATGTAATGTTTGAAATGGATACACTACCTGTAGACATGGAGAATGCCCTTTGACCGTTAGCATCCCAAATCACTTCTCCAAGTGCAGTGATGTTTAAGTCTTTGCTGATTGTGAGGTTGGATTCAACATAAGTACCTTCACCAATGAAGATTAAGCCAGATTTGCCTTGGGCAAGTTCAATTGCTTTTGCAATGGTTGCTACAGGTAAGTTTTCTGAACCTTCATTTTCATCGTCACCGTCTTTAGTTACATAGATAGGGCCTGCGTATTTTTCAGTTACCATTATTGTAACAGGTACGGTATTGGATTCTGTTGTGTATATGTTAACGATGTTTTCTCCAGCAAATTCAGGAGTGAATGCGAATTTAGCTTGTAAATTGCTGGTATCTGCTGTGGTTTTATCTAAAGTACCATTAGCCGCATTAGCATTTACAGTAAACTCTTCTGGTAAAGTACCTGCTAATGTTTCAATAGTGCCATCAGCACTCATAGTGTATTTAAAGTCAACAGTTATTTCTAGAGCTTCACCAGTGTATCCGATAGCTTCAGTTGGGCTGACATTCATGATTACCCAATTGTCTATTGTAGTATTGACATTGTCACCACTGCCTGCAGTTAAGTTAGATGGATTTTCATTGGTTCCCCACCAGTTACTGTTTGCAACGGTTACCCCTTGGCCAGGTACAGCACCGTATCCGGTAACTGTGCTGGTATTAATATTCAAAGGATTTAATAGAATGGAATTGGAGATGTTTAAGCTTGCCCTGTCAACGAATATTGCAGGAGCGACTTCATCTCTACCAACATTGTCCTTAAATATGGAGTTAGTAACTATTAAACTGGTTATAGGTTGATCTTTAACAAATTCAAGTTTAAATGCAGCAGCTGTATTTTTAGCACTGTTATTTATGAAAGAACAATTGTCCATAGTTCCAGTACAATTATACAATTCAAGTGCACCAGGGCTGTATGTAGCATTGTTGTTAATAAAGCTAGTGTTTACAATATTGATTGTATTAGCCATTAAGTATGCAGCACCACCATTATTAGCAGTGTTGTTTTCAAAGTTACAATTGGAAATCACCAAGTCAAGAGCATCTTCATATGCACAGTATGCAACAGTTAAAGCTCCACCCCCACTTTTTACAATAGAGTTTGTAAAGTTGGAATTGTTGATTACTAGGTTTCCTTTTAAGTATTTTGCATATATTGCTCCACCTTGACTGCCTGAAGCATCTGAGCTAAGATTATCAAAGTTACATTCATTGATTAAGACATTTGCATCCAATAATGATGAACCGGAAGTGCCTTGAACATTTACACCTGCACCAAATTTAGCCTTATTGTTTCTGAATGAGATTTTCTCAATTGAAACTTCACCGGATTTAATAGTGAAAATGCTTAATGAGGACAATCCTTCACCATCAATAACCACATCTCCTTGACCTTTAATGGAAATAGGGATTTCGCTATTTATAGTGATGTTGTTTTCATTATAGACGCCTTCAGTGATAATGATTTGGCCAGAACCTCTTTGAGCAATTTCAACTGCTCTTGCAATAGTTGCTACAGGAGCATCTTCGCTACCCTTATTTTCATCGCTGCCGTTCTTAGCTACATAAACAATTCCAAAGTATCCTTCACCAACAACGAACTTTACAGGAATGCTTAGATTTGCATTAGTGAAAGTTACGGTTTCTTCACCGTTTTGGCTTCCAGTGTAAGTGAATGTTGCGACATTGTTTTGAGTTTCAACTTCGCTTTGGTCTAAGCTGCCTTTGACTGCACTTGCAGAGACTGTAAGCTCTGGAATGGTGTCAGCCATTGTGTAGTTTGCAGTGCCATCAGTGTAGTGAGTGAAGTCTACAGTGAATGCTTGAGTAGCGCCTGAATCCAAGCTGTCAAGAGTGTCTGGACTTACAGTCATGACCACCCAGTTATTTAATTTGCTGTTTGAATTTACAAGGCTTGTGCCAGGCTTGTCATTGCTTCCCCAATAGTTGTAATCTGCAGTAATGACTTCACCATAGGATGATGAAGAGTAAACTCCATAATTGACATTTAAGAAAGCATTATAAGTTATATTAGCAGATTTACTGTTGGAATAAATAATTCCAGTGGTTTTTGTGGTTGTTACATTGTCGAATAGACATTTTGTAACTATATTATCACTTTGACCATAGAAGTAAACTACTGCACCGTCTCCACCTGAAACATTTATGAATTGAGATTCGTATGCACGAAGTCCTCCTTCGTATAAATAGAATAATCCATTAGTGCTTACATCAATATTAGTGAAATTGGTTTTGACTAGAGTAAATGTTGTTGTTTTGGATCTGCAGTTTATTAAACCAGTAGCTGCCTTAATATTGTCGAAAGCTGAATTTTCAATTGTGATGTTTGAGCTTCCAGTAGCAACATAGATTGCAGAGCCTAATCCTCCAGTAGCTTTTAAATCCTTGAATACTGAATTGTTTATTACCAAGGAATCGCTGTATACATAAATAAATCCACCGTTGGAACTTGCTGAACCATTGATGAATGTCAAATTATCTAAAATGACATTAGCCCGGGTATTGAATATTTGGTTACCATTACCATTTAAGACGATAGAACCTGATTCATTTGCTTTAATGGTTACAGCCTTATTAATTATAAGATCACTTACATCATAAGTTCCAGCATCACCGTAGATTACATCTCCAGCACTTGCTGCATCAACAGCTTCAGCCAAGGTCTCATATCCGCTTCCGCCTTCAATGAACCAGTGAGGAACTGCAGGGTGAACAATACCTGTAGCAACTACTCCACCATTATCTAAAGAGTATGAACCGGAAATGAGAATGTCTCCAGTTGCATCATTAGGAACAGTGTACTGGGTTTCCAATTGAGCGTCAGTAGATAAGTCAACGGTTGCAATGGTTTCGCCGTTAGCAGTGAATGTTACAATACCTCCCTTAATGGCATTTCCTTGATCATCAGTAAGGGTAGCAGTTAAGTTAACCTCTTCTTCAAATTCTGCACTTATAGTGCCATTAGCAAGGAATATGAGAACAGAGTTTATGCTGCCTCCTGCAAGATAAATTGTTTCGTTTGCAGGGATTGTGTTTTCAGATACATTTACAGCACCGTTTTCAATGTAGATTGCTTCTCCTTTGTTTGCTTTATTGTTATCAAATTCGTTTGCAGAGATAACTACAGGGCCAGTACCGTTTACATAGATGGCACCGCCATAAGTAATCTCATTATTATTGTCGCTGAATTCGCTATTTGAGATATTAGCTTCACCAGCCACATAGATAGCTCCACCATATTTAGCCTTATTATCACTGAATACAGAGTTAATAACGGTTAAATTTGAACCTGCAGTTGTAGCAATTGCACCACCGTAAGCTGCAATACAATCAGAGAAAACCACGCCATTGACAGTTAGATTACCGCCATTTAGATAGATAGCTCCACCAATGCCATTATCTTCATCAACCTTAGCATTGCTTAAGATAATGTCTTCTATGCTTAAAGTGCCTGTGACAGTGAATATAGGTCCCTCTTGTCCGCCATCAATTGTAACAGTATTGTCTTCAGCTCGGATAGTTATATTGTCTGAAACTGTTAATCCATGTTCTGCGTAAGCATCATCACTTGATAAGAGATAAATGACGTTTCTTGTTGCATTCGCTTGAGTTAAAGCATGTGCAATGGTCTTATATGGACTGTTTAAAGTACCTGGATTAGTGTCTGAACCATCTGTGGATACAACGAGCAATATGGATGGGTCGATTACATTAAGAGTCAATTGGGCAGGACCTGGAGTGGCTGTAATGTTTACCTTTCCCACGCTTGTTGGAGTGAATTCTGCATTAGCTTCGTTATCTTCAAGAGTTACAGTGTTAGGAACGATAGTTCCGTTTGTAACATTTAAAGTGAATGTGTATTCAGGCATTATGCCTTCAAGAGTAAGGTTTTCGCTTCCATCGGTTCCTACAAACTGTATAGCAATGTCTGTAGGATTTCCTACATATGCTGTATCGCTTGCAGAGGACAATTCTACAATAGTCCAGTAAGTGTAATTAACATTGCTTACATAACTTGTAGGCTTGCTATTGCTTCCAAAGAAATTATAATCTGCAGAAATTTTTGAAGAGGAACTTCCATATAAAACATAATTATTGGAATTGTTTGCAAATATATTATAATTTACATAACCTTTTGCACTTGCATCTATTATCTTATTTGAGTTAATATTCATAAATAAGGATTGGGTAATGTTATAACCGCCGCTTCCTCTGTAATAGACAGGATGGGCACCAGCATTACTTATATTTATAAATTGACACTCAGATATGAATAAAAAGCCTCCATAAGACCTAATGTAAATTAAACCATAATCACTTGTAGAAGTGGAACCGAAAATGTTGGTCACATTGGTTTTAACTAGGGATACATCACCATTTGAGTTAATTAAGCCTCCATCATATGCGCCTGTAATGTTATCGAATAGAGAGTTTTCTATAGTTATAGCACCTGAACTTGAAGATTGATAGATCATTCCTGTTTTAGGAGCAGTTAAGTTTCTGAATTCACTGTCCTTGATATTAATGTTTCCGCCATTAGCATAAATGGCTACAGCATATGTGTAAGTACTTGTAGTGGTAAATTTAGAATCCTTAAATGTACATCCACTTATATTAAGGTCATTAGATGCTGAACCGGATAAATAGATAAGGCCTCCGTTAGTGGCAGTGGCCCCGTTAATGAAAATCAGATTTTCCAAATTGACTGAAGCAGAGCTTATGCTAAGTATCCTATCAAGATTACCATCTAAAGTAACGACACCGGTACCATTGTTTTTAATGGTCAATGCCTTGTTGATGGTCTTGCTGCTAATCACTTCAGTGTAGTCCTCTGGAAGGTCGTAGTAGATAATGTCTCCAGCGCTTGCACCATCAATGGCATCAGCCAATGTTTCGTATCCGCTTCCCCCTTCAATGAACCAATGAGGAACTGCAGGGTGTATCTTACCGGATATGACAGCTCCGCCATTGTCTAAACTGTATGAACCGGAAATTGTTATATCACCAGCGGCATCATTAGGAACAGTATATTGGGTTTTCAATTGAGCGTCAGTGGATAAGTCAATAGTTGCAATGGTTTCACCGTTAGCGGTGAATGTTACAATTCCGCCCCTTATATTGTTTCCATCTTCATCGGTAAGGGTAGCTGTTAAATTGAGAGTTTGTCCAAATTCAGCAGCAATGGTTTTTCCGCCTAAGAAAGTAAGAGTGGTTTTTAAGCTTGCACCATCAAGATATATTGAATCATTTTCACCCATTGTGTTTCCAGATAAGCTCACATTAGCGTTTTTAATATAAATGGCTTCTCCCTTATCTGCAGTGTTGGAAGTGAAAGTGTTATCCTTGATAGTTTGATTGTTTTCACTGTCAATGTAGATTGCTCCACCATTAGTAGCATGGTTGGAAGTAAATTCGTTGGATTCAATATCAGCAACGCCTGCTACATATATGGCACCTCCATCTTCAGGATCATTGGAGATAAACTTATTGTTTGTAATATCAGCAACGCCTGCTACATATATAGCACCGCCATTGCTTGCATTATTGTCAATGAACTCAGAATTGGAAACTGATAATTGAGAACCTGATAAACTAACAATTGCACCGCCAGATTGGGCAGTTGAATTGTAGATTTTAACATTGTTTAAAGTTAATAAGCCGCTATCAAGAGATATTGCGCCTCCATTGCCAGTGGACTTTCCATTAATTAAGGTTAAGTCTCTGATTATAGCGTCTTTTTGTACAGTAAATATTCTTCCTTCGTTGTTTGCATCAATGATTACTTCTGCGTTTTTATCAGCTTTTAAAGTAATGTTATTTGCAATTATTAAACTGTTTTCTGTGTAAGTGCCTGATTTGATAACGATAATCTTTCCATCGGCAGCTACATTAATTGCTTGTGCTATGGTCTTATAAGGATGTTCACTGTCACCAGGACCTGTAGCATTGCCGTTTAGGCCATCTACATAGATTAAACTTGCAATATCCGCCTTCACATCAAAGGAGAAAGCATCTCCAGTGGAAAAGGTTAATGTTTCATTTCCATCAACAGTTGCAAGATAGTTAATGGTTCCTTGACCATTTGCAACGGTTACAGTAGATGGATTTGCTTGATTAAGAGCATATGTTACGCCAAAGTCAACATCAGGCATGCCTTCCACAGCACCTGTTTCATTGTTTGTAGTTTTATAGGTGTTTAAATTAACAGGTATGGCTTCTGATACGCCAACAAATGCCATTTCAGGAGTATCTACAGTTAATATAACCCATTCAGTTGTTTTGGTGTTAGGCCTTTCATTGGTTCCCCAGTAGTTGTCGTCAGTGCTGATTGCAGCTCCGCTGAAGCTACCTAATGGAACGTCGTTTCCATTTGCATATTTGTTGTTCATGATTACATTGTGGTCAATGTTGTGAGTACCATATACGCAATTGAAGAGACCGATGCTTCCACCAGCAAGGACATTGTCCTTAATTACTGATTGGCTAATGTCAATGTTGGATGCAGAATTGGAGCTGGTTCCACTATAGAACATGAAAGTACCACCATTTACACCATTAGAAGAAGTATTGAGATAATTACCTTCAAAAGTGGTGTTAATGACTTTAAATGCTCCTTTAGCTTCGATCAATGAACCCATAGCACCGATATTGTCAACAATTCGGGAATTCTTTAAAGTAACATTGGTTTGAGCTTGGTCGGCATAGATAACAGACCTTAAATATGTTGCTGTACCTACAGAAGGATCCATATAGGAACCGCGTATTTCAATATTATCCAAAGTAACTGGACCTTCACCATATAAGTGAATTATGGAAGATGAACTTGAATAAGTACCGAAACAGTCTTCTATAAGAACATTGGAGATTGTCCTTGTTCCAGTGGAAGTTATGTAAATAGCACCGTTTTTAGAACCGATATTTTTGAATATACAGTTGTTTATATTGAAAACACTGTCTATAGCAAAGCATCTTACAGCCGCACTTGTACTGGTAGTACTATTGAAATCACAGATAGTCAAGTTTTCAATAGTCCATGCAATGTTATCTTCGTAAACGTTGATACCATATGTATCAGAAGCGTGAAGAATCGCTCCTTCTTTGCTTTCACCAATAAGATTTACGTTTTTAGCTGCAGGACTTTCGATTTTGCTAATATTATAGTCACCGTTTGCAACATTAATAGTAAAATCTGTACCAGCGGTAGCATTTACAATCTCAACTGCTTTAGCAAGACTAGCTACAGCAGTAGATTGAGTTAAACCGTCATTTTCATCGCTACCAGTAGTCGCCACATAAATGTTAGTGGATGTGCCATCTTTCAAGACATTTGTAGACTTGGTAGCGGGTTCTTTGTTTAGTTCTTGGCTTGTGTTTGCTTGAACATCATTGGAGACTGGCTCGCTGACCGTACTTATATCTGTAGGGTCACTTGCATCTTCAGTGATTGTGTCAACTGCTACAGCATCTGTGCTAACATCATCGACTGAAACGTCTTCAGCAGCACTTACTGCACCAATCAAGCAAGTAAGAAGAACTAAACATATGAATATACGTTTAAAATCACTTTTCTTCATATTTGTCACTAAAATTAGAAAATTGTCTTTAACTGGAATAATTGCTTGCATTGATGATAAGTCTATAATTATCTTAAAAATTGATTAGTAAAAGATTAATTAAAAAAATAAAAAAAAGTTTATATTTAATTAAAAAAGTCGAATAAGACAGAATTAACTGTTTAAATCAAAAGACTTGAATAAAAATAGCTAATAATTATTAAAATCATAGCTGAAAAAATAGTTAAAAACTATTAAAATCAAATACCTGAAAAAAAAACAACCCTTAAACTGTCTAAAGCTATAAACTTCTTTAAAAAAATAATAAACTAATTTTAATTAATTTAGTAAGGTTTTATTAAGAGAAAAAATATTCTACTAATCAATTTAAAAAGATAATGAATAAGCTTAATATCAATAAACAAAGCTAATTAATTAAAAGTTAAAGACCACCTCGCTATAAGGTTTTAATTCAACTTCAAATTACAAAAAATAAGGAATTACTATTAAGGGAGAAAAGATTTATAAAGAGAGTTGATGAAATTTGACTTTGATACAAGAAGATAAATTAAAGCAATGAAAGATTATTTTCATTTACTTAGATTATAAAATCTAATTTTATAAATGGATATTAAACTATTTTTCAAGACACTATAAGATAAGAAATTTTAGGAATAAAAGTTCAAAATTGATTCGTACCCAAAATAAATAAAAATTCAAATCCATTGCTTATGAGGAGAGTTTATTAAAATTTAAAGTTTATAGAAAAAGTAGTAAAAACTTATTTAATAAAATAAACAATTTATCTTCTAAACATTAAATTATCTTCTAAATCTTTATAAATTCTGATTATTTAATTTATTTTGATAGTTTTATAATTTTATAATTTTAATAGTTTTAGGGTAAATAATTACTTAATTTTCCTCCCTTAATAAATAAAACCTTACCATAAAGCATAATTGAAAAGATATCCATTATACTTTATTGATATTATTTATAGTACCCACACCTATATATATCTTTTTAAAGTATTACATTTTTAATTTATATTAATAATTTTTTAATACAATTAAAATTTATGAATCTTAATTATAATTATACAATGAAGACTTATTTTTAAAAATTTTTAAAAACAGTCAAATTTATATGAAAAATTTTAAAATCTATTCAAAAATGAATTTTTCTTAGCGAATCAAATGGATAATAATATCTGTGAATGAAAATAAGAGAGTTTTAATCAGTGAAATTAATATGAAATGTATGGATTAAATTTATATTAAAAAAAGAGCAGTCCCAAATAATAAAATTTAGATAAAATCTATGAATAAGATTTAAATGAAAAAAAGAGCAGTCTTATAATCAAATATAAATAATTAATATAATTTATTAACGATTTTTAAAATTAGCCCAATATAATTAAAGTTTAAAATTCTGTGAATGAATTGAAGGCAAATGTTTAGTTAAAAAATAAGAAATAAGTGAAAAAAAAGAGTTAAAGACAAAAAGTAAATGAATAAAAGAATTTTAATTTAAAAAAAGAGTTTAAAGTAGCCCATTTAAAAAAAAAGAACTTAAACAAACCCATTTAAAAATCGTGTTTGAATCCTTAAGAAAAAAAATTTTAGTCAAGGTTTTTTGGCCTTCGGCCAAAAAAAGCTTGATTATTTAATAGTAACCTTACCAGTCTTAGTAACCGCACCAAATGACTTGTCTCCAGCAAATTTTGCTGTGAAGCTGTAAGTCTTTTTAGTGGAAAGGCTTACTTTAACAGTAGCTACACCTTTGGAATCGGTCTTTGCACTGTATGTCTTACCGTTTACAGTGAAGCTGATCTGTTTGCTTTTAATTAAATTGCCCTTATTATCCTTTAAGGTAGCAGTTAATGTTTTGGTTTTAGCAGATGCCTTATAGCTTTTGGAAGGAACAGTTAAAGTCATCTTTTTAGCAGCAACATTAATTACTGCAACTTCAAAGGAAGATTCATAGGTATCTTCACCTAAATAGCAGATAGCAAAGGTATAAGGACCTGAATAAGCAAGGTTGATTTGAAGTTGGGCTCCACCGTTTGAATCAGTGGTACGATTATAAATTCTACCGTTGAATCCAATTTGAATCAATTCGCCAACTACAGGCTTGTCGTCTTCATCCACTAAAGTTACATTAAAGTATTCCCCAGTTCTGCCATCATATTCATTAACTACAGCGGTGGTACTCATATTTTGGTAGATGATTTTAGTATTAATTCTTTTCTTTGCCTTTTTGACTTTATCGCCTGTATCCTTTTCTAAATCAGCATCATCTAAAGAAGAGTCTTCATCTAGATTAGTAATTTCTACATTATCTGTTTGAATTTCGCTTGTAACATCTTCAGATGCTATATCAGTTGAAACAGAATCAGAAATTTCTTCAGAAGCAGATGCCATTCCAATAGATAAGATCAATATTGCTAATATTGAAATGAATATTAAACTTCTTTTAATTTCAAATTTCAAAATAAACACCTTTTTTAATTATTATTATATATTTAATTCCAATATGATATTTATATTTTAATATTTTTTTTCTTGAAAAAATATCTTAAATTGGTTAATAAAAAAAGAGTTGTAATTGATTTGCAATAGTCAAAATGGCCTCTTATTAGCCTTTGTAAAAGTAATTTGTAAAATTTTTAAAGCCAAAATTGATTTCAAATAAGACAAATTTAATTAAGGTGGAACAATATTGATTTAATATTAGAACAATTTAACATTCTTAAATCAATTTTTACTTGAAGATGAAAAAATCAAATATTGATTATAATAACTTATTTGTTATTTTAAGATTAAAAATTATTTAATAGTACAAATAAGAAGTATATGATGGTTATTTTGAAAAAATAGCAATTAAAATTTAATTCTTTAAAAAAAGTTCGTATAATGATAAACTAAATTATCTTCCATTAAAAAAGAGTAACTATAAAAATATAGTTACTCAACAATGATTTAGATAATAATGATTAATACTAAAAATAATTCCGAGATTAGATTAATCATTATCATTAATATTCTATTTAAACTAATAAAAATAGTTTTCTATAAGTAAATCAAAATTGTTACGAAATGGAAACAATTTTTAAAAACTAGAATAAGAGTTTGAAAAAATAACTATGAGACAAGTTAAAATAATAAAAAAAGAGTTAAAAAAACTTGTATAAGCAAGTTAAAATAATAAAAAAGAACTAAAAAAAGCTTAAAAAAAGATAAGAAGAATAGTTAAAAAACTATTCTTTAAAGTCAATCTAAACTATCTTTACATTAAACTTAGTGCTGGTAGCTGCATACATTCCATCATCACTGGACCTTACGGTACAGGAATAAGTTCCTTTTTTAGAGATGGAAACATTTACAGTAGCAACTCCTTTGGAATTGGTCTTAGCATTATAAAGCTTGCCGTCTATAATGAAAACTAAAGACTTGCCGCTTATTACATTTCCATTAGATGTCTTGAATGTTGCAGATATCGCTTTAGTCTTTGCAGATACCTTATAGGTCTTAGCGCTTCCGGTCAATTTAGGCTGGTGAGATGAAACCTTAATCACACATACCTCATAGGATGCATTATAATCCTCATCACCTAAGAAACACATAGCAAAGGTATAGGATCCCTTATAACCAAGGTTGATCTGTAAGTTAACCTCTCCAGTCTCATTGGTTGTACGGGTATATACCCTTCCATTGAATCCAATCATAACTGTCTTATTGACTAAAGGATTTCCATCTGCATCGGTTAAGGTGACATTGAAATACTCACCGACTCTGCCGTCAGGTGTAGCTACAGCTACAGTGCTCATGTTCTTGCAGACAATCTTGCTTGCAGCCCTTTGCTTGATTTGTTCCTTAACAAGGACAACAATCTTATTGCTTGCTACAAGACCTTGGTTATCTGTGTATTTAACCTCGATTGTGACATTGTTTGGAATGTTGTCAAGCATTGCCTGACCGTTATCATCGGTAATTAATTCAAATACTTGTCCGTTGACATCCACACTAAGAGGAGCCTCTGCAATTGGATTTCCATCAATGTCCTTTAAGTTTACAATGATGGAATCATTGACAGGCTCAAACTCAATGGTTCCATTGAGCTGTTTTATAATCCTTACAGTTGCAAATTTGGAAGCTGAATCATAGACTGTTTCAAATGGTCCTACTAAGTCCATTCCATTGTTATAATCTGCTAAGATAATAAGACCTTCTTCAAGGTTGTCTAAGTTATAGGAAGCCTTACCATCTGTAAAGTTGATTATACCATCATAAATCAAGTCATTTTCCATATTTCTTATGATAAGACTTGCGCTTTCATTTAATCCGCCATCAGATGAGACTAAAGAGAAGTTGACTATTTGGGATTCTCCTTTGATTTGGTCACGAACTTCAATGGTTAGGTTGGTTGCCTTAAAGACATGCAAATTAGCTTCCAATTCGCATCCTTCATACTCTTCATTACCTTCAAAGCTTGCATTGATCATATAATGGCCATAAGGCAATTTGCCGATTGTCACATTGACATAATCATCAGCGCTTGTTTCAACAGAAATTGTGTCAATGACCACATTGGATTCATTGTCGAAAACTGTTAGATTGACAAGCCCTGCAATCATCACTTGTCTTTGGTCAAAAAGACCAATCTCAAGAGTGATATCCTTATCATCAGATGCGATTCTTCCATCGATTACTATTTCAGTGCTTCTGTTAAAACAATCAAAGTAGTCAGAGCCAACTGATCTGAAATAAGTTAAATTTCCTTCATAATCAGCCCTTATGAAATATGTAACGCCTGCACGCAATTTGGATTGATAAATAACAATTATTGCCTCTCCATTCACGACATAATCGTCTTTAAATGGAACATAAGATTCGTCGTCACCAGTATAGTATTCGTAAATTTCCACATCCACTCTGCCATTTACAATATTGCCGTCCTCATCAGTTAGATTAATCTTTATCCGTGCATCGTTTCCAATAAGGACATCTGGAGCATCGATTCCAATGGAGGTATCCTTTTCATATCCCATTATGGTAGCAGAGTCTTCTGAGCCCTTATATATATTAGAGCCGTTATATTTAACTAAAACAGTATTCTCTCCCACTTGGAGGTTTTCAATGGTCACTTCATTCTCATTTCCATTTGTAAGGACGCTTGTATAATATTCTCCATTAAGGTAAATGTCAGCTGTGTCGTTGATATATTCGTCATCCACATCATATATGATGAAGTTTATTTTAGTTGAATTTATTTTAGAATATGAATCATAATTAGAAATGGCAAGATATGAATTTTCCTTAAAAGTCACGTTAAAGCTTGTAAATTCATTGCAGGAAGCATATTCCTCATTGCCTGCAAAACTTAGGGCAACATCATAATAACTGCTCTCGGTCAATGAGACTGTAGGAACAATCATGGTCCCCTTGCCTTTCAAGCTGTTTGACTGCAATGGATTGCCTTCATCATAAACTGTAACTTGGAAAAACTCATCGATTATGTTTCCGTCCATATCTGTAAGATTTGCGTTTATTATGACATCATCTCCATAAAAGACGGTGTCATTAAGTTCATAATTGATTTTTGAAATCTTATTATCATCATCCTTTAGATTGGAAGGGTGATAATTGTCTTTATCTTCATTAGAAGATATAGCTGAATCTGCAGAATATGTGTTTACAGAGTCAACACTTATAGAATCAGTGCTTACGATGTCTGAATCTGCTGCATCTAAAGATACAGAATCATCTGCACTAATATCAGAAGCAGATACCATTGCCATGCTTAAAAATAGAACAGAAAGTATGGACAATAGAAGAATGCTTCTTTTTTATGTTTAATTTCATAAAAACACCTCAATGTTTATAATAAATTAATAATTTTGAATAATTTGATTAGAGTTTTTTAAATAAATTAAATCACCCATTAGGGTTAAATATAAACCTAATCTTTATAAAATTGTATAAAATCTTTTTTAGTATATTATATATTTAGTGTTTTGATATATTAATATTACTAAAAATAAAGCAAATAATTAATATTTTTAATAAATGGATAAATTGAACTCATATAATAAAAAAATAAGCATTTTTGATAATAGATATGCATAAAATAATAAAAAAATGAATAGAAATATTGTTGATTAAAATTGAAAATGAAGAATTGAATGGGATAAAAATTATTAGAAGTTCAAATTTTAAAATCATGCAAGCAATAAGAAAAATACTTAATATATTAAATTATAAAAAGTTTAAATAAGAATTAAAAAATATAAAACAAACAAAATCAAACTATAGAAAGTTTAATAAGATTTAAATAAATTTTCTAGACCAATAAGGGAGATAAGAATATGGAAACTAAAAACCTAATCATAATATGTGTTACATTAATTATTCTTGTATGCCTTGGCCTATTTCTCATATCCCATATGAACGGTCAGGAAGAAACCCATATAACCATTCTAACAAGCCAATACCTTACAGAAGGAGACACATTAAAACTAAAGCTATGCGATAAGGATGGAAAGGGAATAGCCGATCAAAAGATTAGCTTAAAGATCCAATCAAAGGATGGAAACTTTAATGACGATATAGTCATTAAAACAGATGAGAATGGTGAAAGCCAAATTCAAAACCTGCAAAGGGGAAATTATACTCTCATAGCCAAATACGATGGAACAAGCCAATATGAAGGCTATGGATTAACCTATGAATTCATTGTAAGCCCTAAGGAAGTTGAGCAAAGCTCTAAAACCACTAGCACAACTACAACTGCCACATCCAATAATGGAGATTATGCGAGTGACTATAAGGCAGATGATGTTATAGATGGTTGGGATCCTTCAGAACATGAGGTTTCTAGAGAGTATTTAGGAGAGGGTGAGTATAGAGTCAATTATGATGATGGATATTCTAGAGTGATTGACAGTGATGGAAATGTTTTAAGCTATGGATATTAGATTAATCTCCTGTTGAAAAATAATAATTTTAAATAAATATTAAAAGAGTTTAAGGAATCTGAATGGTTCTAACTCTTTTAATTTGCTATTTTTAATCAAAAAATTATTTTAATTTCTCTAAATTTCTTTAATTATATATTACTCTTTTTTTAATTTTTAACTAAATTTAATTAGATTTTAGACTTTTCCCCATGCATTTTTTCATCTTAAAAAGAAAGATTTAGAGTTAAAATTGAACTTGAAAATTAATTTAGGAAAAATAAGTATTATAAAATAAAATTAGACTAGAATAATGTAAAATAAGATAAAATAAGTAAAATAAAGTAAAATAAGAGAAATATAGAAAAAAAGAATTATTTTAACTAAGCAAAACCATAAGAAGTATAAACCAACCCCTACAATAATAGATGAACTAAAATTTTCTAAAAAAGAAAATTATCCTTACTAAGAAATCCCCTTTATAAATGTCAACAATCTTTAAAATCAATCATTAACTACCCTCCCTTAATAGTAGCTAAAAACTAATCTTAAAGGACAGCAATATTTATAACTTCCATTTCTTCATAAAGAATAATTGTAACCAACCCAAAGTGAAATAGTAAACTATTTCATTCGTTTTATATATTCTTATTTAATAACATTTTGCTTAATTAATTAAACAAAGAACAAGTAATTTCCTTGTCCACATTTATTTTAGATTTACCTAGTATATAAATTTTATTTTTTCACTGAAATAGAAAATATTCTTAAAGCCCTAATAAGCCTTTAAAGCTTGAATATCGGTTAAATACTTTAATGAATTAATCAATATTAATTCAAATTATGAAAATTTAAAGACATGTTTTAACCCAATGGCGCATAAAATCTAAAATAAACAACAAAAAAGAAAAATAAATAGGATATGGCTAAGACATAATTAATTAAAAATTATTTCTCAATAAGACCTTGTATTGCTTCTACCCAAAAATAGATAAAGACCAAAGTATTTTTAAAACAAAAGTCATAATCCTCTTTTTTGGAAACTTCAATCAGACTTAAATCAAACATAGACTCTAAAAATCCCTCATCACAGATATCTGATGAATTGAAAAAAAACTTTCCATCTGAAATTAAAGACTTGAAAATTGCCTTATCATCTTCACTTAGGATATTTAAAGTATATTTTATCTGCCTGCTTGCTAAAACATTTGCAGCATTTATGATTCCTCTGATTGCTATATATTTATCAATATGGCCATTAGGACATTCCCAAAATACTGATTCTCCTAGCTCTTGCATCATTAATGGCTGACCTTGAGAAAACAAAATCATGTAGAATAAGGCATCCTTATCAATAAGCATGGATTTTTCACCAAAAGAACTTTCAAAAAATTCCAAAACTTCCATATTGGATAATCTATCCAAGTTATCGTAAGCAAAAATGCTTCCAAAAGACTCATCAAGCCTTGTAAGATTATAAAATTTCTCGGGATACCCAGCAAGTAAAAAATAAACAGGCAAATTTATATGAGAAACTTGTATTGTATCAGCCATTCTTTTATACCAATGAACAAACTCCTCTGAATTTGAAAGGCCATTAATGTCATCAACAACTATCAGAATTCCTTTTTTATCCATTCCAAATTCATCATAGATTGATTTTAAATGATTAATGAAATCTTCTTTAAAAGATACAGATAGATTTTTATCTACCGTTAGCTTTATTTTTGTTCCTTTAAACTCCACACTTTCCACATGATCTTGAAAGAAGTCAACAATCTTTGTTTTAAGGGATTCATCAGGAAGGGTTAATTCATCAATAAGCCCTTCAACAATCTCATAAGCTAAAAATTCAACAGAATCATTACCCTTATTGGAAATATAAACACTTACAACACCATATGATTTCATATATTCTCCTATAAAATCAATAAGGGATGTTTTCCCCATTCTCCTATCCCCAGTTAAAAAGAAATGTCTAGTCTGTCCCTTAAAAATATGTGGGAAGTTTCTTAATATCTTATGTATGCTATCCTTACGACCTACAAACATTTCTTTGGATACAGGTATTCCAGAATAAAATGGGCTCTCTTTCTCAAGAGTTTCTTCAAAATCCAAAATTTCATTATTAGATTTATTGGAAATGGCTTCTTGAAAGTCATTTCTAATGATATTGCTTAATAAAATAAAAAATTCATTATTCAAATTATAAGCTTTAGCATTTAAGAGAAAACTATCGATTAGAGAATCATTGTTAAAGAGAATACGTTTATCAAACAAAATATCCCTTGAAAGACCGAAAGTACCATCAAGAAGAGATTCATTAATTATGCATAAGTTTTTATCTTCAAAAAAACCAATCAAATCCTTTGAAAAATCAATTTCGGCAAGCATCTTTTTATACTCCATTCAAATTAATCATTTTAAATCATATATCAAAACCCATAAAACATAAACCATAAGCAATAATTTAAACCATATATCAAATCTTCATAAAACTTAAACCATAAGCAATAATTTAAACCATATATCAAATCTTCATAAAACTTAAACCATAAGCAATAATTTAAACTATATATCAAATCTTCATAAAATTATTTATTTTTTAAAAAAATTCCTTATAACTATTTATTAAAAAAATAGATAAACTTACTATCTCTTAAATACTATTAAAAGATTGTTATGATGCGATTTTGTGAAAAAACACAAATCTGAAAAAACACAGAAACACAAAATCACTAAAACACAAGTGTGAAAAAACACAAAAACACAAAATCACAAGTGTGAAAAAACACAAAATAAAAACTGATTAAAAACGATGAAAATAGTTAAAAAAAAGCATAAAGAAGAAAATAAGTAAAAAACGATGAAAATAGTTAAAAAAAAGCATAAAGAAGAAAATAAGTAATAAAAAAATTAAAAACCAAATAAAAAAAGAGAAGAATAGTTAAAAAACTATTCTTAAAAAAACCTATTTAATAGTTATCTTAGATTTTGCAATGGATTCAGTGTACATTCCATTTCCTGCAAATTTGATATTGCAGGTATAAGTTCCTTTCTTGGATAGGGAAACCTTGACTGTAGCAACTCCCTTATCATTGGTGTTAGCTGAGTAGGTTTTTCCATTGACTATGAAACTTATCTTCTTGCCCGGGATAGGATTTCCATAAGAGGAAGTGAATGTAGCTGAAACTGTTTTAGTCTTAGCTTTAGCCTTATAGGTTTTTGGAGAGCTTGTAAGCTTACCGCTTTGCTTGCTTACCTTAATGATAGCAACTTCAAATGATCCGTTGTAGTCATCATCACCTAAGAAGGCTATAGCAAATGTGTAATCTCCTTGATAACCGAGGTTGATTTGTAGCTGTGCTCCGCCTGTCTCATTTGTCTGACGGACATAGACTCTTCCATTGAATCCAATGTATACAGTCTTATTTGCCAATGCATTTCCATCGGAGTCAACTAAAGTCACATTAAAGTATTCTCCTATTCTTCCATCAACCTCAGAATTGACAGAGACAGTAGACATATTATTGTAAATGATCTTAGTTGCATTTCTCTTAACTGTATTGTTGATTACAACTGTGCTGTTAATCACATTATTTACAATGGAAGCGCTAACACTAGCACCGTTCTCATCAGTATAAGTCACTTTAGCGGTTTCGTTTACGCCGATTGCAACTTTAGCTTGACCTTTGTCATCAGTGGTTAAGGTAGAGTTAGTTGTGCCGACAGTAGCATCCAAGCTAGCAGAAGCAATTGCATTACCATCAAGATCGTTAAGGCTTACGACTACATCAGATCCATCAATAGCCAAATCAATGGTGGCATTTGCAGTTACAGGAACAGTTATGTTCTTTTCAACGATTTCAGTAACTGTAGTGTTAATCACATTGTTTACAATGGAAGCACTAACACCAGCACCATTCTCATCAGTATAAGTCACTTTAGCAGTGTCATTTGCACCTATAGCCAAAACAGCTTGGCCTTTGCTGTCAGTTGTTAGAATAGATTCCATATTTCCAACAGCTGCATTTAATTTAGCACCAGAAATAGCTTTTCCATCCTCATCTGTAAGGGTGATAATCACTTTAGGGCCATCGATAGCCAAATCAATGTTAGCAGTGTTTGTAACTGTAATTACAGTAGGGTCGGTTCCGTTTAAGACTCTGATGAATCCATATGCGCTTGAAGGATAATAGTCAGAATAACCAATCTCTCCATAACTATCACTTAACATAGCACGGATAATATAATCGGTTTGAATATTCTTAATTTCAATGGAATTTCTCAATTGTCCATAATCCAGCCAGTTTCCATCAGTATCCCAAATGTTAATATCTAACATTTTGACATCCAATGGATTGCCGTCGCCGTCAGTGAATGTGATGTTTACAGTTTCAGATTGGCCTTTTAAGACATCACAAGCTTCCACATTAATGATTGTTGCTTTAACTATTCTTAATTGATCGGTTAAATTGGAAGCTTCATATTCTCCATCACCATCAAATTTAGCGAAGATTTGATATTTGCCTACAGGCAATTTGCCAAGGTTTAAGATTGCCCCATCTTCAGTGCAGGTCAATGGATAATCAGTGCCATTGAATTGGAAAAGGACTTCTCCATTAATATTTTCTTCAATATAATTCCTAAGGCTTATGTTTAAAACCACATCATCATTATCAGGCCAATAAGTTTTACCAAGGTCTATGTAACTGCCTTTAGAATAAACATTGAAGTACTCGCTATCTTCTGCTTGAGAATAGACAAAGCTTTCATCTACAAATTCTGCTCTAACATAATAATCATCAATTTCAAGGTCTGGAAGTGATATGTTGGCAGATCCAGTATAAACTTGGGAGTATATTAATTCACTGTCTTCATCATAATAAGAGCCGCCCTTATAAATAGAGACATTGAATTCCTTATTGAGAATATTGCCATCCTCATCAGTCAGATTAACAGTGATTTTTGTCACATCTCCAACGATTATGTTGCTAACGTCAACTTCAATGTTAGCTCTCTTATCAGATACTGTAAAGTTATAAGACTTTTCAGAATTTTGATAAATATCAGTTCCGTTATATACTATTCTAAGAGTATTTTCACCTTTTTTAAGATTCTCAATAAGAACTTCGTTTTCAAGATAGGCATATGCAGTAACAGTTTGGGAATATTCTTCATTAAGATAAATGTCTAAAGTTGCATCGATTTGTCCCCAATTCTCCTCATCTTGGACATATACGCGGAAACTGCTTGAATTTCCTATGACAGAATCACCAATGTTAGCGTTAATAGAAGTTTCTATTCTACTATCAGTCAATTCAAGAGCATACTCTTTATCTGCAGAGGAATATTCATCCCTATCCCCATCAAAAATACATCCGATGAATAAATAAGTAATATTCTCTGGAATTTCGCTGCAATCAAATGTGTAGGTTTTATTTCCTTTAACCATTTCCTCTTCAACGATTCTTACAGGATTTGAAGTATCAAGAATATAATAAACCATAAGCTTAAATTCTTTATCTATTATGTCTCCAGTGGCATTATCAACCAGATAAACTGAGAATCCGAAACCCTTATCCGGAATAAAGTAGGTATCATTAATGATAAAATCGGTTATGACATTGACACATCTTATAATGTTAGATGAGTTGTATGGAGCATAGCTATAATCGGAGCTTCCATTAAAGACATATCTAATCAAATAGTTTCCAGTGGTTTTGATGGCATCATCGAAATTAATGGTTCCATTAGCTTCGAACTCATCTTCCCAAACAAGTTCATATTCATCACCAGGATTTTCTTTATATATGTATACATTGAATTTATCATCGATAGGTTCAATATCGCCCTCATTATCCTCATCATAGTATCCCCATTCATCATATTCCTTCAGATATACTCTAGAAGAATAATTGCCATTTAATGTTATGGTATCGTAATGAGGTATCATGACAAATTCAGGATTTTCTCCATAAATGTAAAATTCTTTTGTTTGATTGAGGCGATTATAAACATCATCTTCATCATATATGAAAGTTATCTTATTTAATCCGCACTCTAGACCACTTAAGCTAATAGAAGAACTTTCACTACTATCAACGGTAAAATCAGAGTATGTTAGTTCATCATTAAGATATATATCCAAATATCCTCCGATTTGATTAAAATCCTCATCATAGAGCATGAACTCATAATCGTTATCAGGTGTGAAAACATCATTAGAGACTTCAACATGAAGGTTTTTCTTCTCACCATCAGCAAGGATTGAGCTGCGATAGTCTGTCTTTTCATCTGCAATTGTTTCGTTGATTATAATTTCATCACTTGAATCAGCACCGGATGCATCAGCGCTGATTAGAGTCTCGCCGTAGCAATCAGATGTGCTGACTTCACAAACGGATAAGTCTCCAGAATCCATATCAGCATCATCTGCACTTATTTCTATAGCAGATGCCATAGAAATACTTAAAAATAGAATTAAAATTATTGATATGGCAGATATGCCCCTATTTTTATTAAACTTCATAGAATCACTCAGTATTAAGTAATAATTATTTTCTAGTAATTTTCAAAATGATAGAAAAATTAAAATCTTTCTAGAGGATAGAGAATATAAAAATATCTCTAGAAGATAGAAAATATAAAAATAATTAATTAAATTTAATTTTCAAAATAATTAATCTTGAAAATTCGCTGATTAAATATTTAATCAGTTAATTAATTTCACAAATTTAATTACTTTGACTTTTTTTAGATTTTGAATAAATAACAATAAAAAATTATTACTATTATGATAATTAATTTGCTTAACTTAATTAATATATATTTATATTTGATTTTATGAAGAACAATAAAATTATGAAGAACAATAAAACAAAGTTCAAGTTACAGAAGAGCTAAAAGTTATATGAGAAATTCCAAAAGCCAAAAAACTATAAAAAACCTAAACGAATTTAAAGAGCTCTTAGAATCCAAATTATCAAAATCCGAACAATTAAAAGAACTTATTAAAATCCGATTTATTTTAATCTTTTAACATCTTCCAATAATTTGTCAAAGTCAGACTGATAGAACTTATCCTGTTTTACTCTAAACTTATCAAATTCAGCATCTGCAATCTTTTGAGCCTCATTCATGCTAATATGGCCCTTATTATCCAAAACTTCAAAATCATTAAACTCCAAAAAGCTATCAAGCTTTAAAGCCCAGTCATCCATCCCCATTAGCTTATGCATATAAGCCTGGTTTTCAGCATAGTCCAAATACATATTGACCAATCTGTTTAAGCTTTTTATCTCATCTTCGCTTAAATAATTCTTGGCAATTGATATATCAGACTTAAGAATCTTTCCATCAGGAGAGTTTTTCCATGTCTTTAGACCCATATGCTCTTTTTCACTATCTGCTCGCTCACTAATGATTTCTGCTGCAGTATGTCCGGTGATTGCAAAATTAAGCTTGTTTTGAATCTTAGCATAAAATTCTCTTGCAACTTCGGATTTGGGATTGTAATCATAGCTGCACTGGGAGAATATGTCAGTCACCTTTTGATATGCCCTTCTTTCGCTGGCCCTTATTTCACGAATCTTTTCCAAGAGCTCATCAAAATAGTCCTTGCCAAAGCGAGTGCCATTTTTCAATAAAACATCATCCAAGACATATCCTTTAACCATATATTCCTTTAAAACAGATGTGGACCATTGCCTAAACCTTGTTGCCTTAATGCTATTTACACGATATCCTACAGAAATCATGGCGTCGAGATTGTAAAAATTGGTTTTATAGATTTTACCATCACTGGCAGTATGTGCAATTTTTGCACATACTGAATCCTTATCCAATTCACCCTCATTGAAAATGTTCCTCAAGTGCTTAGAAATTACGGATCTATCTACTCCAAATAACTCTGAAATAGACTTCTGTGTAGCCCAAAGTGTTTCTCAGTGAATGATTACTTCTACTGTTTCTTCTCCATCATCTGAAGGATAAAATAATGATTTCACTACTTCTAAATTAGACATAATATCACAACCAAAATCTTATTTTGTTTTCTTTAAAATAAAAGAGGATTTTACTTAAAAACCAGTCATAGATAAATCTTTTTGCAAAGATTCATCCATAATTTCCTATTGAAAAAATCAATAATTTTTGCTAATTTTACCAATATCTCTTTTATTAAAAAAATCGGTGAATTTACTATCTCTAAAATAGTATTAAAAGATTATTATGATGCGATTTTGTGAAAAAACACAAAAACACAAATTAATAAAAACACAAAAACAGAGTTGTGAAAAAACACAAAAACACAAATTAATAAAAACACAAAAACAGAGTTGTGAAAAAACACAAAAACACAAAATCACAAATGTGAAAAAACACAATTGTGAAAAAATCATTGCCAATACAAAAAAAAAATACCTTGAAAAAACTAGTTTTTTAGCTATTAAAAGTTATCATGCAATGAATTATAGTGGAAATCTAGCAAATCTACGCCTCAATAGCTGTTTTAATACAAAATTATCACAAACGTCACTGAGGAGATATTATAACCCCATAATGTCAAAAAATAATATTAATATCATTTAATCCAATATAGGATTAATTAAACAATAGATAAGAGTTAATTTATGATTATTATTTAAGCTAAAATTAATTAAATTATATTAAAAAATAACCAAGAAATACAACGAATTCAATTCATAATGGAAAAATATCTTTGAGAATAAACAGAGGAATTAAAAATTATGAAATTATAAAACAGCAAAAATTAGTAAAAAAAACCTAGAAAATGAGCAGTCAGTAAAAATAATCAAATATAAAGAAATCTGATAAAAAAATAAAGAAGAATAGTTTTAAAAAACTATTCTAAAATATTCTTATTTTAAAGTGAGCTTAGAGCTAACACTAGTTTCCTTATACATTCCATCTCCTGCGAATTTTGCAGTGAAACTATAAGTTCCTTTCTTGGATAAAGATACCTTGACTGTAGCAACACCTTTTGAGTCGGTGGTTCCAGTATAGGTTTTTCCATTTACTGTGAAACTTATTTTCTTTCCGCTTATTGCATTACCTTTAGCAGATTTGAATGTAGAGCTTAATGCTTTGGTCTTAGCGCTTGTCTTATATGTTTTAGCAGCAGTTGTAAGCTTAGCGCTTTGCTTGCTTACCTTAATTATAGCAACTTCAAAGGATCCATTATAATCATCGTCTCCAAGGAATGCTATAGCAAATGTGTAATCTCCTTGATAACCGAGGTTGATTTGTAGCTGTGCTCCGCCGGTCTCATTTGTCTGACGCACATAAACTCTTCCATTGAATCCAATGTATACAGTCTTATTAGCCAATGCCTTTCCATTGGAGTCAACCAATTGAACTTTAAAGTATTCTCCAATTCTTCCATCAACATTGGAATTGACTGAAGTTGTAGACATATTGTTGTAAATGACCTTTGTTGAAGCTCTATTAGGAGTTACATTGATATAAACAGGGACCTCTATGGTTTGGTTTTGATAGATTATCTCTGTTTGAGTAATCACCTTGGTTGTGTAGATAAGCTTAGCGCCGTTCTCATCAGTATAGGTCATGGTTATGGTTCCATTCTTATCTGTTGGAATCACAATTTCACCATTCTTATCACTAGTTATATTGGATTTTGCTCCATTTACATCAAGTTCAACAACAGCACCGCTAATAGGCTTGCCATCTTCATCAAGCAGGATTGCGCTTATTCCATTTTCATCTCCAACTATATCAAAGCTTGAGTTTGAAACAACAGGAACATATACGGTTTGATTTACATATTCAACTATTGTATTGTTCTTTTCAACTACAACAGTCTCGCTATTGTTAAGGACAGTGATTGAGCTTGAGACAGTTACCCCATTATTGTCAGTGCATGATACAACAACAGTTGCATTGCCTTCCACAGGAATGGAATAGATACCATTTGCATCGGTCTCAGCACCAAGTTTAGGAGCGCCGTTAACAGTTACAGCAAGAAGCTTATTAGCTAAAGGAACACCATCGCCATCAGTTACTTCAGCAACAACCTTTCCATCAACAAGGGATAGGGAAACGGTAGCATTAGGAGGAACTGTTTGATTTACATACTCAATTATGGTATTGTTCTTCTCAATCACAACTGTTTCAGTCTCATTCACTACAGTGATAGAACTTGTAACAGTGATATTATTAGCGTCCTTATAGCTTACAACAACAGTAGCATTTCCATTAATAGCAATGGTAGCCTCACCTTTTGCATTGGTCTTAGCAGTGGATTTGGCACCATTTACTAATACATCCAAGTCAGCATTAGCAATAGCTTTACCATCATTATCAGTTAAGCTAACAAGAACATCATTACCAGATTTAGATAAGCTGATAGTAGCATTAGGGCTTAGGTAAACTGTTTCAGTGACAGTATTGTTGTATACGACCACTTCATAGTAGGCATACCAACTTACATCATCGTCATCAATGTATTCAACAGCAATTGTCTGATTTACAGTGTTGTCATAATTAATGACATATACACCATCCTCTAGGTCAACGGTTATTCCTTCGGCATCTTCACCAAGATAATATGTAATTTCACCTTCCTCAAGGTCTTCACCATTGACAGAGACACTTACTTCAAGTGAGCTATCGTCAAGAGGGGTTATGTATATGACTACATAATCAGCATCGACTACCTCGCCGGTTTCAAAAAGATGAACTGTGTAGAAAACGCTAGCGCCATCTTCATCAGTGTATGAAAGTTTTATAATAGAATGATCGCCGATAGGAATAGATGTATATCCTTGTCCATCAGTAAGGTAGTTTTGTCCTTCTTCATCATCATCAAATACAACTGTAATGTTTTTATTTGCAAGCTCTTCCTCATTGTTATTGTATAGCCATACTCCAAGTTTATCCTCTTGAATAATTACATTGAAAAGAGCATCAGCAGTATGAGACTTTTCAATTACCACAATTTCTGTATTATTGGTGATTATAATAGAACTGGAAACAGTTATGCCATTATTATCAACATAACTGGCCACTACAGTAGCATTACCACTGATTTCAACACTAGTCTTACCATCAGCATCAGTAGGACCAACTAAAGTGACATCTCCACCATTAAGAGAAACATTCACACTAGCACCAACAATAGCAGCACCAGAACCATCCTTTAAACTAATAACAACACTATTACCCTCTTTTGAAAGACTGATAGTAGCATTAGGAAGAACATTAACAGGCTCAGGAACAGTCTCAGAATTAATCACAATAGAACTGGAAACAGTTATACCATTATTATCAACATAACTGGCCACAACAGTAGCATTACCACTGATTTCAACACTAGCCTTACCATCAGCATCAGTAGGACCAACTAAAGTGACATCTCCACCATTAACAGAAACATTCACACTAGCACCAGCAATAGCAGCACCAGAACCATCTTTCAAACTAATAACAACACTATCACCATCTTTTGAAAGACCGATAGTAGCATTAGGAAGAACATTAACAGGCTCAGGAACAGTCTCAATATTGTTGATTATCCTAATTGAGCTTGAAACTGTAATTCCATTATCATCAGTATAGCTGACCTCAACAGTTGCATTGCCCTCTACAGAGATGGAATAAAGACCGCTGGCATTGGTCATTGCACCATTAACAGGAACTCCATTAACAGAGACATCAATAAACTCATTAGCTATAGGGGCGCCATCTCCATCACTAAGGCTTGCAATAACATTATCATCAACAATTTCAAGACGGATTGTGGCATTAGGGCCAACATAAACAGTTTCAGTCTCAGTATTATTGACTATAGTAATGGAACTTGAAACAACAATTCCATTTTCATCTTGATAGCTAATTTCAACAGTTGCATTGCCTTCTATACCCATTCTATAAATACCATAATCATCAGTGCTAGGGCCAATAACTACGATACCATCGATAGCTAGACCAAGACCTTTATTAGCCAGAGGTGCACCATCGCCATCAGTTAGAGTTACAATAACCTCACCGTCAACAAATTCTAATCTAATTGTAGCATTTGGATATATAGGCTCCCCAAATACACATAGAGTCATTTCATAGGCGGACCATTGATTCTCTGCATTCTCATACTCTCCACGAACTGTGCAATTTCCACCATCTATTGTGAAAATGGCTATACCATACTCATCAGTTAATCCCCATTGTCTTTCTCCTCCGTTTACAGAAATATATACCTCCTTATCTGCTAAAGGTTCCCAATGGGAGTTGGTTAATGTGAGAATGATTGTATTAGGATCGTCACCAACGCTTAACCTTACATTAGCCCAATCGAAACCATTTTCATCAATGTATGATTGTAATGTATAGCCTGTAGTGTTATAGCCGTCATCACCATAATACTTAACGATTATATTTAAATACAGGCCTGCTTCAATTGGATTTCCTTCATTAGAGAGATATGATACAGGGATGTGGTAATGGGCAATGCCCCTTTGCATATCTTCATCTGATTGGAAGAATAAAAGATCGCTCAATCTGCCATTATATACAGTTGCACCATCAAACTCAACGGCAACATCTCCATCATTTCCAGTGTATGCAAAGATGTCTATAAACCATTCATCATCAAGGTAAGACCATTCATTAATACTTATATAATCTATAGAGTCATGGAAGTTGATTCCTCTGTTAAATTCTCCGATATCCTCATCATTTCCATTCTTAATGATGCCATTTGCATCGGAGATTACAAATCTGTAGTCCCAGCCATTTAAGTTAGTGATCAATTCTCCGACAGTCCAGCTCTTGATTGTGCCAATATCTCCAGATTCGATATTATCATTGATTGTGTTTAAAAGAGCATCATTATCATCAGGACCATAGACTTCAATTGTTATAGGGCCTTCGCTTCCTTCAGGACAATACAATCCAAATACAGGACTGTCTAAAGAGTAGAAGTCCCAATCATTTGCATACTCTACCCTGTATTCATTAGGATTCATCTCATCACTTACATACAATACATCTTCAAAGCTGCTGAGGAGATTGCCTTCTCCGTCATAGGACTCTACAAGAATCTCATATTCACCTGCAGCGCTTATTCCTAAAGCCTCAAGATCCCAGGATAAAGGACCATCATTAGGCATTTTAATACCTTCATATGGGCCTTCGCCGTTTACATAGACCCTGATTTCTTCTGTAGCTTGGTATATTGCAAGGACGTCATATGGATGGTCCACAGTTACCCAGTTAGCAAAACGAGGGTCGAAGGTTAGAACCTGCAATACCTTATCGTCACGGACAATCTCTTCATCGCCTTCATTAATGTATATCAAGGTAAGGTTGTATTTTCCGATTTCGCTTATGCCAAAGTCAGTGATGGTCCACTCGTTATTGCGATTGTCATTATAATCTTTTACAGATTCGTATTCAGTGCCATTTTCAGCTCTTGCAATGATTTTTATTTGACCGCCATTTATCTCCTCATTATACCAAACGTTAATCACATTATTATCATAATATTCATAATAAGCGCCTTTGACAGACCAGTCAAAGTTCATAGGCTTGCCAAAGTCTAAGACAGTTGGACAATCGAAAGCAGTACTGTCTGTACTATATCCATCAAATCCATCATAGTAGACTATGACCTCTTCATAATGGCCTGTTTCTATTGTGCGGTTGAAGCTGTTTGCTCCAAAGTGGAAGTGGGCACAGCCTTGCTCTATATCTTCATCATATTGATACATCGCTAAGTTCTGCAAAGTGTCACTGAAGTAGACCTCATCTCCAATCATAAGAATTACATCACCGTCATTGTCTAAAGGAGAGTAGATATCCACAAGCCATTCGTTATCAAGGGCAACAGGATTTTGATCCCATATGGCAATGCCGATTCCATGATAGAGCACTGCTCCGAAGCCAAATTCACAGTTTTCACCATTTTCATCGGTAATGGTGTCACCATCAGCGTCATTAAGGACAAATCCATAGTTCCAGCCACCTTCGTTAATTCCCAAATCGCCTAAAGTCCATATCTTGAAGCCACCAACGTCTTCAGAGCCAATGGAATCTAGTATTGTATTTACTATATCACGGCTGCGGTAATCATCATCATTGTCATCTGGAGCGTAAATGTCAATTGATATGTCTCCAACAGAACCTTCAGGACAGTATAATGCAGCAACAGGAGTGCTTGAAGTGAAATAGTCCCAATCAAGGTTTTTAATCAATCTATAGCCGTCATCCCCTTCAATAACATTTAAGTAATATTCGGTCTGTGCAAATAAATTGTCATCCTCATCAAACAATTGAATGGTGCAGTCATACTCCCCAGGTTCATTGATATACAAATCAGAGAGATACCATACAAGAGGACCTCCATTAGGCAATCTTCTGCCTTCAATTCCTGCGCCATTTAGATATACTGTAGTCCTATCGCCGGCATGATATATGGCCAATACGAATAATGGGTCGTCTACATAAACTTCCTCTTCACCTCTAATCTGTATTTTAGTTACATATACAGGTTCATTTTCAAATATGATTTCCTCATCATCACCTAAAATGTGTTTTGCGCTTATTGTGTAAACTCCATATTCTTGAATTCCCAAGTCTGAAACAAGCCAAGTGTCCTCATATCCTTCGCCGACATCCCTTGAATCTGTTAAAGTTATGCCATTTGGATCTTCAATGTTGATTTCTATTCTGCCGTCAACTATATTATCATTATATCTGACTGTAACGAGCAGGCTGTTTTCATCTTCATAGTCTGCCCAATGATAGACCTCCCATTCAAAGTCACCTGAAGGCTCTTCATCTCTCACAAATCTATATTCCTCGCTATTTTGAAGGGATGGATTCTCATCTTCCCTATCTGAATAGTACTCTAGAGAAACAGTGTATTCTCCTGGATTTTCAATACACATTTTATCTAAATTATCTACATAAATATAATAGATATTGTGAGTGTCATTGTAGTTATCCCAATTGACCCAATGCAATTCATCCCAAGATTGCATTATTTCACCTTGAAGCCTTAGGACAAGTCTGCCATTATAGTTAGTTGGAGCAATGACCTCAGCAATTACATCATTCCAGTTAATGCAATAGGTTCCTCCAAGCATTATGATGCTTAAGTTACCATCAGATTCAGTTGTTCTATTAAGGAATTCTATGGATCTTTCTTCATTTAAATCGTTGAAGGTGACAGTAACATCATGCATTCCTTCTTCTGCTTCATCCAAATCAGAAGTGTAGATGGTGTAAATCCATTTGGAGCCATCTTTAATAGCTTCCATATCCTCAATATCCTTATTGAAGACAATGGTTCCATCAAGGTTTATGGTAATGTTGCCTTCTAATTCTGAATTGAGTTCAAGTTTGGCAATAATCATTGAATAATCAGGTTCGTATCCTTCCTCTGGAAGATATACATTATAATTAGGCATGTAGATAGGGCTTGGAACATCAAATCCAATATGATCGATTTCATTGCCATTTACCCTTACGCTGATTTCATACCAGCCAGGTCCGCTTATGCCTAATTCCTCTAAGGTGAATTCGACATATTTGCCCTTATCCTCATCTGTAATTTCATGATCGACATTTATTGTTCCATCATTGTTAGTGAGGCTAATGATTCCTTCAGCATCATCCGGACACCATACATAGACTACACTCTCTTCAGTGTATAGCCAGTCACAGCCATAGAGCACAAAGTATTCGGAACTGTTTACAACGATTAAATCGTTGCCAAAGATCCATTCGTCATCGGCATATGCAACATCAATGTGATATTGTCCTTCATCAAGGCCTAATTGGTCTATGGTAGGCATTATGAAGCCATGTTTTTCAACTTCAAAGTATTTTGGCTCTAACTCTTGGTCGCCATCTTCAGTATATTGGCGAATATATACTCCAATTTGACCATCACGGTCAGAGCAAACAGCCAGTACTGGAGTTTCATCATCTTCAATGTCAGCTACATGGACCATTCCGATAATGTCAATGAATGAAAGTTCCCCATCCTCAGTGCTAAGCTCATATGCATCACTATAATAATAAGCAACCACTGGCTCATAATGGCCAAATTCAAGCTTTTTGTTGAAATTAGCAGGACCTACTGTATAATAGGTTTCTCCCCAATCGTTTATCTTAGGGCTTAATCCTAAATCATCTATAGTGGAATCTAGAACAACTTCATCTCCAATTGTTACCACAATCCTTATGGTGGAGACGTCATCTCCCTTAGGATATATGTGAATTGCACTATCCTCATCAGCGAAATAGTTTACTATGTCTTCACCGCCATTTCCACAAATGAAAATTCTTGGATAGACGATAAAGTTAAGGATAGCGCTGTTTGAAACAGATCTATCATCATTTAGGACATAGGAGACGACAACCTCATGTTCACCGCTTTCAATATCAAAGCCGGAATTAATATAATAGATGTCGCCTTCATTCTCCAATTCATCTAATGGACATTCCCATTCAGGACATCCTTCTACTGCTAAATTAACTCTTCCACTCTTATCGCCGGTTACAGTGATAGCGATGATTCTTACCTCATTATCATTGAGGATATCCTCTTGGTCAAAGATTTCAATGCTTGCGCCAATGTCCTCATCGATGACTACATTGCTTTCTACCAAGCGAACCTCTTCAGTACTTGAGACTTCATCCCATCCGTCAAGGTCAAGCTTGACTGTCACATCATATGTTCCAGGCTCTAAATCTATATCCAATTGATTGTTGAGGACATAGTATAATTTAACTGAAGTGTCTAGTTCATCACTCCAATGTATTTTTGGGTAAACCCAAAATGGGTCATCAGGGCTTTCTCCTTCGACAAATTCGCTTAATGTCTTTTCGAAGACTGTTTCATCGTCTATTTGAATAATGACTGTTCCATCAATGAGTTCTTCCAAATCATCATCAAGCTCACTTGGAATCTTAATGAGAGCGACTAAAGTTGCATGGTCATAGTCTGTAGAGTTGATGTAAGAGACTTCAGGAATTTCTATAGGATCCATAATTCTTATATCATCCTCACAAATGAGAGTGCCATTTTCAAGAGTGATTGTTACCTCATAGTTGCCGGCGGCATCTATAGTGTTCAATCCCATATAATCTAAATCCCAATATAATTGATTTTCATCATCAGCATCTTCAATTTCCTGGGTAAATGAAGTCTCTACATCCTCCTCATCCCTTAGAGTTAAGGTGACTGTGCCTTCACTTCCTGGAGGGCAGTAAACGGTATAGATAGCACTAGTGTCAAAAATGCTTATTCTGCCATCTGGAGGGACGATTACATAAAATTGAGTGTAATCTCTTGCAATACAATCCCCATCAAAAATCATATTGTATCCATCTTCCTCATCATTATCGATAAGAGGTTCAGCCAGATCGCTAACATAGAAAACACGTACCCAATAATTCGCAGCTTCTGTAATCTCTAAATCAGAAGCAGTAAAAGTAACATCAGTCCCATAGTCATCAGGAGTGATTGTATGATTGAAAGGACCTAAGAATATCTCATCATCGTCATCAAGACAAACGACAAAATATCCTTCAATGCCATCCTCTCCTTCTTCAACATCTGGAACGAATATGGAAACTATAACCGCATCCTGATCGGTTACGTCATATTCATTTGTGATAGACACTGAGATATCATCAAGGTAGTCTTCATCGTCATCCCCTTCATCATCATCATTTACAGCACCAGGATCGTCATCATCATCAAGAAGAAGATTGTCCTTAGCAGGAGAAGAGCGTATTATCTCATCTTTAGTATTATCATCATCCACAGTTACATTTGAGATAGAATCACTTTGATAGTCAGCAACTATATCTCCATTAGTTTCATAAATATCTGACTCTGCAGAAGCCGTAGAAACGGCTACTGACGAATCATCCACTGTTATCTCATCTGATGTGGCCAGGCCATCATCAGCTGCACTGACAGCGCCTATTGTCAAAATAGTTAGTATAATCAAACTAACAATAAAAAGCTTTTTATTATTCATAATCACCATCTTCCATTAAAATAATATTGGTAAGTAATATTAGATTAATTGATTAATTACATTTAAAATTTATATTTTATATATCTAATAAAAATTTCTATATGTTTTTGAATAGATAGATAAGGTTTTGAATAAACTATAAATGAAATTATATAAAAACTAAGTTTTATTAAAAAATGTTTAATATTTTGAAAAATTTTAAACATTGTTAAATTTTCATTCTTTTTTAGTAATTATTTTAAATGTTTTAGTACTTTGTTTACTATTTATAATAAATAGTAAACTGATATCCTCATCGAGCAAATATATTTTAAATTATTTTTAATATGAATGAATTATATTAAATTTACGATTATTTAAAATTACAAAAATAGAATGAACTTAACAAATTATAATAGCTAAAATTAATTAAAATTATGACAAAAATAATATGAAAAACTGAAAAAAAATGATCAGAAAAAAAGTGAAAAAAACAAACTCAAAAAATAAAAATTCATACAAAAAACAATCAGAAAAACTGATAAAAAAATAAAAAAAAGAAGAATATGAAAATGACTTAAAAAAAATAAAAAAGAAGAACTGAAAATGACTTAAAAAAAATAAAAAAGAAGAACTGAAAATGACTTAAAAAAAGGAAATTAAGAATAGTTTATAAAACTATCCTTAAAATATTTTTACTTTGAAACTAGTGCTTGTTGTCTTATACATTCCATTTCCTGTAAATTTGGCTGTGCAAGTGTAAGTTCCTTTTTTATTCAATGAAACATTGACCTTAGCGACTCCCTTATCGTTTGTAGTCGCTGAATAGGTTTTTCCATTGACAGTGAAGCTTATCTTCTTGCCGCTTATTGCATTTCCATTTGCAGACTTGAAGGTAGCAGATACTGCTTTAGTCTTAGCGCTAGCCTTATAGGCTTTTCCACTTGCTGTAAGTTTAGCATTCTGATCAGTTACCTTAACGTTTGCAACTGCAAATGAACCGTTATAGTCATCATCTCCAAGGAATGCTATGGCAAAGGTGTATGAACCTTTGTATCCAAGGTTGATCTGTAGCTTTACGCCCCCTGTCTCATTTGTTATACGGTTATAGATCTTGCCTGAAAATCCAATGGCGACTGGCTTATTGACCAATGGGTTTCCATCAGCATCCACCAAAGTCACTTCAAAGTATTTACCTATTCTTCCGTCAACTGTAGCAACTGCCTCAGTAGTCATATTATCACATATAATATTAGTGGCAGTTCTATTTGGAATAATAGGAACTGTTTGATTTACATAAACTATCTTTTCAACAGTTTGGTTAATATAGACAATCTTTTCAGTTCCAATGGTGCTGTTGTCGGTTTCATTTACATAGACAATCTTCTCAACTTCAACAGGAACCTCTACAGTATTGTTGATGTAAATAATCTTCTCTACTTCAACCGGAACCTCTACAGTCTGGTTTACATAGACAATCTTCTCAACCTCAATAGTGTTATTATTTGTTTGGTTTACATAAACGATCTTTTCAACCTCAACAGGAACCTCTACAGTCTGGTTTACATAGACAATCTTTTCAACTTCAACTGTTTGGTTTACTATCTTTTCAACTTCCACTATCTCAGTGCTGTTGACAACTATAATAGAACTGGTGACAGTTATGCCATTATCATCAGTGCAACTTACAACAACAGTAGCATTGCCATCTACATCAACAGAATAAATACCATTTTCATCTGTTTGAGCACCAAGCTTAGGAGCACCATTAACAGTAACAGTAAGCAATTTATTAGCTATAGCATTGCCCTCAAGATCAGTCACATTAGCAACAACAGTGCCATCAACATTAGTCAATGCAATAGTAGCATTAGGACGAATAACAACAGTCTCGGTCTCAGTTTCAGTATTTACAACCACATCAATGGAACTGGTAACCCTTCTTCCAACAGGATCGACATAAGTGACAATAACAGATGTATTGCCTTCTATATCAACAGAATAAAGACCATTCTCATCAGTCTTAGCACCTTCTATCTCTTCATAATTAACATATACGTAAATCACCTTATCAGCTAAAGGATGACCTTCAAGGTCAGTCAAATTAACAATGACCTTATTATCAACATGATGTAACTTAATGGTAGCGTCAGGATTGATAATAATGGTTTCGCCTTCAACAGTATCGTTAATAATTTCAATGGAGCTAGAAACAGCTATAAGATTATCATCAAGATAAATAACTTCAATAGTAGCGTTTCCTTCAAAGGATACGTTGGTTTTACCTTCACTATCAGTAGGATCAACTAAAGTCTCAATATCATTAACATAAACAACCACATCAGCACCAGAAATAGGATTATCATCAGAATCAACTAAAGTAATAATGACAACATTTCCATCCCTTTCCAAACCAATGGTAACATTAGGACGTAAAGTTTCACTCTCAATCTCAACTTCAGTATTGTTAATAATTTCAATGGAGCTAGAAACAGCTATAAGATTATCATCAAGATAAATAACTTCAATAGTAGCGTTTCCTTCAAAGGATACGTTGGTTTTACCTTCACTATCAGTAGGATCAACTAAAGTTTCAATATCATTAACATAAACAACCACATCAGCACCAGAAATAGGATTATCATCAGAATCAACTAAAGTAATAATGACAACATTTCCATCCCTTTCCAAACCAATGGTAGCATTAGGACGTAAAGTTTCAGTCTCTGTTACTGTATTAACAACCACATTAATGGAACTGGTAACAGTAATTCCATTAGCATCAGTGTAACTTACAACAACAGTGGCATTGCCATCAACATCGATAGAATAAATACCATTTTCATCTGTTTTAGCTCCAAGCTTAGAAGCACCATTAACAGTGACAGTTAACAACTTATTAGCTAAAGCATTGCCATCAAGATCAGTCACATTAGCAACAACAGTGCCATCAACATTAGTCAATGCAATAGTAGCATTAGGACGAATAATTATGGTTCCGGTTTCAGTTTCAACATTGTTAATTATTTGAATTGAACTGCTAACAGTAATTCCATTAGCATCAATGTAACTTACAACAACAGTGGCATTGCCTACTACATCAATAGAATAAATACCTTCATCATCAGTTTGAGCACCAAGAACCGGAATATCATTAACGGTAACTGCAAGCAATTTATTAGCTATAGCATTACCCTCAAGGTCAGTCACATTAGCAACAACAGTGCCATCAAGGTCAGTCAATGCAATGGTAGCATTAGGAAGAACTTCTACAGGGAAGTTAAATACAATTACTTTTATCTTATCAAAGGAAAGACTGCCGTCTACATTTATATAAGAAGCGTAAACGGTTGAGTTTTGGGTGATTGGAATCACATATAATCCAGTTTCATTTACTGTGCATTCGGCTGGATCTGCACCGTTTAGTGAAACATTTATGATGCCGCTTATAGGATTTCCCCAAATGTCAGTAAGGTTTGCAGTGACTTCAGTTGAATCATCATTCACTGTCAATATCAAGTTAGTGATGTTTACCCAATCGTTATTTTCCTCTACAGTGTTTGCACCTATATTTTCAGCATTTACAGCATCGTTACCTACAGTATCAGCTGCATGGATCTCATTGTTGTATACAGTGTTTCCGGTTGTTGTGGTCAATTCAACTGCATATTCTGATTCTGTGTTGATGATATTGTTTACGATATTATTGTCGCTGCTGTCTCCTCCAACGGTTACATGACCATTCAATGCATTATTGTTAATGGTGGAGCTTCCTGAGACAACTGCAATGGATGCGTCGCTTGAATCGATATTGTTTCCTGTAACTTGAACATTGTTCTTGATTACAATTCCTGCAGTCTGAACGTCAACTTCATCATCTTCAACATCCTCGTCACCGACATTTGTAGCATCTAACTTGATTTTATTGTCTTCAATGTTAGATTCAGAGAGAGCTACAATTCCTATTGCATAGTTAGCAGTCAATTTGATTTCGTTACCGGTGATTGTTTCTGAATCGTCGTAAATACCGATTGCAAAGTAGGATTCTCCTTCAATTACATTGTCTCTGTAGCTTGTTTCAAGGGTTCCGCTAGATGGGTCTGTATTGATTGCATAGACCATCATAGGAGCGTATGCATTAATGGTGTTGTTTAAAACATTTCCTGAACTTGGACCGTTGATGTTGATTGCTGAGGCATAATACTCTGTGGATTCAACATAGATATCGTTGGAATCGATTTCAAAGCCAATTGCATCTATATTAATACCATAGGTATTGTTTCCACCCACTACATTAAAGGAATTGTCGATTATTGTTACATTTTCAGATTTTGTAATGTTTACTGCATAGCTTTTATCTGAAGGGGATTTATAGGAGAATGCATTGTTTATGATTTCTAGATTAGCCACATTGTTTGCATATATTATAGGCTCTGAACCGTTGTAGGCAAATGCAATGTTTGCAAGGGATACGTCATCTGAAGAGACAATCACTGGAATGTTGATTATATTTGCATTTTCACCTACAATGGAAACTGGCTTGTTGATTTTTATGCTTGTAATGCCTAAATCATTAAATTCACCTACAAATTTTAAGTCAGTTGCATTTGTATTCAATACTCCGTTATTATTGAAGAATTGGAAGAAGTTATCCTTGGTTACAGTTAGGTTTGCATTTAGAACTTCAAAGCTTGCAGAAGCGTTTGCAGGATTATAGTATTCAGTTCCGTTAAATAATGCGCTAACTAGATATGTGCCTAATGATAAATTAGAGTAGGAGAATTGAGCGACACCATTTACTAACGGAAGAGCAAATTCCTTATTATCCATATAAAGGTAAACGTTAGCTCCATCAATAGGATTGCCTAATTCATCAATCATATTGATTATAATAGTCGCATCCTCTCCAATGAAAGTGTCATTTGCCTCTATGCTTAATAAGACATCTGATTTAGGCCTAGAGATAAGTGTGAAGTTCTGACTTGCAGATGAAGGCAAGTACATCTCATCTCCTGGATAATATGCTGTAAGGTTATGGTTTCCAAGGGAAAGGTTCTCAGTTACAATGAAATAGGAGAAATTCTCATAGAATATATCTTGAGACTCAACTCCGTCAATGCTAAAGATGTAATTATCTCCAAAGAGTGAAACTCCAGATGGAGTTCGGCTAACTGAGAATGGTATATTGTCTCCAAGATATTTATCTCCAGAAGCCATAATTATGCTTAGATAGGTTTCTGTTTTGATTGTAGCGTTTTCCTCCATAACTGTTAAGGTTTCAACTGCAGTTTCAGGACCGTATAGATCATTTCCAGGATAGAATGCAGTTACATTGTAAACTCCAGGAGCAAGATTATCAGTAGGAAGATTAAAGCTTGAATTCTCTCGAATAGGATACGGATAAGAATTATTGCCAACGCTTATTGTAATATTCGCTGCAATTGACTGATGAGTATTGCTGTCAGTCAAATAAATGTAAAGATAACAGTCATCACCAGGATAAAGCTCTGTTGATAACATGTTTAATGATAAATTGGCCTTTTTAGGAGTAACTTCGAAATAACCGGTTGCAGATGAAGGCATGTATTCACCATTTCCAGCATAACTTACAGTAAGGGCATGATTACCAATCGCAAAATCGGAAGTTGAAAGGAAATAAGTATCGTTAACAAGCCTACAAGTCTGATTGCCCATGCCATCAACCTTAATTGTATAGGAAGCACCCCAAATGTAAGACCCATCTCCAGTTAAACTAGGAATGAAACGAAGCTCATCCCCAATACTAAGAACAGGATTGGATATGCTTAATGATAAAGTAGTTTCCTTCTTAGAAAGAACAGTCAAGGTTCCAACTGCAGTTTCAGGATCATATAGACCATTTCCATCAAAGAATGCAGTTACATTGTAAACTCCAGGAGCAAGATTATCAGTAGGAAGATTAAAGCTTGAATTCACTCGAATAGGATACAGATAAGAATTATTGCCAACGCTTACTGTAATATTAGCTGCAATTGACTGATGAGTATTGCTGTCATAGAGATCAATGAAAATATAACAATCATCCCCCGGATAAAGCTCTGTTTCAATCATCATTAATGATAAAGTGGCCTTGTAAGAATTGACTGTGAAAGTGGCATTTGCAGATGAAGGCAAGAAACTCGCATCTCCAGCATAACTTACAGTAAGAGTATGATTTCCACTACTAAGAGAGGAAGTTGAAAGGAAATAAGTGCCGTTTTCAGTCCAATAAGAATAATTACTCATGCCATCAACCATAATGGAATAGGAATTAGCCATAACATAAAATCCGTTTGAAATTACGCTAGGAGTGAAACGAAGCTCATCACCCTTATCAAGCTGAGGATTGGACACGCTCAATGATACAGCAGTTTCCTTTTTTGAAACCTTGAAGTCTTTTGAAGCGCTTGCAGATGGATAAGGACCATATCCGCTAAAGTATGCTGAAACAGTGTGACTGCCTAGAGCCAAATTGGAATAAGTCACTTGAATATTGCCATCATCCTCTACGATAAAACTTGTACTGCTTTGGCCATCAAGAGATACTTGGATAGTATTATTGGCAAAAGGCTGGTTTCCATAGGTTACATGAAGAGTGACATAAGCTCTTTCCCCATAATAGATATCATTAGCTTCTATCTCTATATTGACTGTCGGGGTTAAAACTTCAAAGCTTTTTGAAGCACTTGCAGAAGGATAAGGACCATATCCGCTAAAGGATGCTACAACAGCATGATTGCCTGCAGCTAAACCAGTATAATTCTTTTGAGCAATACCGTCATCAAAAATTAAAATATTTTCACCAGCTGCGCCATCAAGAGCAAGATTAATGCTACTGTTGGCTAAAGGCCCAGCCCCATACCTTGCAGAAACAGTTACATTAGCGGTTTCACCATAATAGATATTTGGAGCATTTATAGTCAAAATAACAGGTGTTTCATTTTCACGAAGAACATTAGCCTTGTCTTTAGAATAAATGGAATTATCCTCTTCAGAAATAGCTTTATCATTTGTAGTCTTTTCATCTATTGCGATATTCGCAGTTTCATTTGAGATAGGATCACTAAGCCCCTTATCAGCAATCGAATCTCCATTATTTTCATTAATCAGAACAGATTCTTCAGGAGCCGTAGCTATGGCTTCTCCAGAATCTTCAACTGTCAGATCTGATGATGCAGATAAATCATCAGCTGCGCTGACAGCACCAATTGTAAGAATAATTAGTAGTATTAAACTAATTAAAAAAAGATTCTTTTTAGTCATTTTCATCATCTTCCATCAAAAGATATTAATTGAGTCAAATAATATTAATTAAATGTAATACTATTAATTAAAAGTATATAATATAAACATATAAAAATTTCTATTTATATTTTATAAGAATTAATTAAATTAATTTAAAAAGGAAATTATTAGTTTGTATGGTGTAAAATAGTTAATAAAGAAACGATTAGTTTGATTATAGTAAAATAAAATAAACTAGGAGATTATAGTGAAATAGCATTTTTTGAGGAAATTTAAAAGCAATCAAATATCTTCAGAAGATCTTAAGAATTGAATTATGTTTAAATGTTTAATGCCTTCACGAGATTGGTCTGTCTTATCCATGGATAAAACATATTTCGGATAGTTATCTGATATTCTCCTTAAAGGTTCAAATTCCCTTTCAATGGTTTCATCACTGCTTAAATAATATGCAACTTGAATATATATCCTCTCATTGTTCCTTTTGCATACAAAATCAACTTCCAATTTTCCAATGCATCCTATAGTGATTGTGTAACCTCTCCTAAGTAATTCCAAGTAAACAATATTTTCTATGATTCTGCCAGTATTTTCTTGTTTAATCTCCAACTGGGACCTATAAAATCCTTGGTCTATCAAATAATACTTTTCAGAACCGTTAATTTCTCTTTTGCCTACTAAATCCTCCCTTGTAATTTTAGATAGTATATTAGCACTTTCCAAATAATTTAGATAATTGTATATTGTTGGTTTGGTAATTTCCATACCTTGTCCTCTTAAATAATTATACAAGGAATTGGCAGATATCAAATTTCCTACATTTTCAATTAAAAACTTGATTATCCTACTGAATAGGCCTACATTTCTTATCTCATATCTTGTGACGATGTCATTTAAAATAATTGATGAATATAAATCATTCAATATTATCTCCTTATGGTCATTAGAAGAAATCGCTGTAGGAAAACCGCCATAGCGAAAATATTCATCGAAATAATTTTCAAGCTCGGTATTTAATTCATTGCTATTTATAGGCAGAGACCCAATCTCCTTTTTATAATCAATAAATTCATTAAATGAAAAAGGATACATGTTAATTGAAACATAACGCCCTGTTAAAAAGCTAGCTAATTCTTTAGATAATAATTTAAAATTGGAACCGGTAATGTAAATATCGCTTTTTGATAATTTATAATATGAATTTACAGACAGCTCCCACTCGGAAACATTTTGTATCTCATCAAAAAAGAGATATGTTTTTTCAGGATGTGAATCAATGAAATCCAATACAATCTCATCTAACTCTTCACTTGTTTTTATATGTCTGTATTGAGGAAGTTCAAAATCTATTAAAAGAATATTTTCTTCAGCCACTCCTCTTTCCTTTAGTTCATTAATGATTAATTTAAAAAAGTAAGATTTGCCGCTACGTCTTACACCGGTTATTATTTTTATTAAATCCTTATCAATGAAGCTATTGATTTTATTCATATATAATTCTCTTTTCACCATGATTTAGCTCCTAATTAAAGTTCTTTATAAAAAATAAAAATTATTAATAATGTTTTCTAAAAAATTAAATTATAAGAAATGTATAAAAAAGTTTTCTATAAGAAACAAATATTCTAAATTATATAAAAAAGTATTCTATAAGAAACTATTTATAAAAAATATATTAAAAAGTTTTCTATAAGAAACAAATATTCCAAATTATATAAAAAAGTTTTCTATAAAAAACATTTTTAATTAAATCATTTTCCAAATACTCTCTGATTGGAATTTTCTTCAGTTAAAATACTATAAGCAATTCCAGCTTCTATTTCACATCTTGCGTTTTTCGCTATCTTTTCCCCATATTTAGCTAGTTCTTCACTTTTTTCAAGTTCTTCAGGGTTTTTAGCCTTTATGATTTCATTTGCGAAACTTAAGCTAAACTATCTAAAACATGCTCCCTATTTGTCTTTTCTTTAAAACCCTCTTTCTTAAGGCCATTTCTTATCTCCATGCTAAAGAGCTTTCGACTGATCCACTCTTCGCTATAGCCCTTTTTGCGATAAGCGCCTATTGCCATTTCAATAGCTAATTCAGGATTTATATACTCTTCAAGGCATTCGTTGGCCACTTGGGCTAGCCATTCCTTATAAGGCTCTGCATTTGGTGATGGAACTGCTTGTATTATTCGCAAAACCGTTTCAATATCCCCTGCATCTGTCAAACGCATCTTGCCATTAGAGGAGGGCATTTCCATCTGAACTATATATTTATTCAATAGGTTGTATTCATCCTTTTTCATCTTTCTTTTCAAATCAGACCAATATTTATCAGGATTTTTGCTTTCGGTAATGATTGAAATAAGGTCAACAATTGAATAGTAGTAATCTCCTGTCTTATCATCCCAAATGGACCTTATTTTTTCGTCTTTAAATAAATTGAGTATTGATTCGTCTATCATACATATCACCCTTTAAAAAAATATTTTCAAAACAAATTCTTCATTTTTCCGCAAAATTATTTTGATTTTAATAGCTTATAAATGATGTGAGAGCGTCTGAAAACTAATATTTTTATAAATAGTAAACTATACATTAAAATTTTAGAAAAACAAATATAAAATAAGAGTTTGGTAATATATGGTAAACTATACATTAAAATAAAATGACTTATTATCAATATTTTTGCTTAAAAAATTCATTGATAAGAGACCTAAAAAAGTGTCAAAAAATACCAACAGACAAAAACCACAAACTGCCAAAAAATACCAAAAAGTGCCAAGAACAAACCAAAATAGAAAAAATTATTCAACAAAATAATAATTTCTTCTATTGGATTTATTTTCAATAACTAGCCCTTTCTTAGCCAAATCATTTAAATCTCGTTTAGAAGTTGATTTAGACACATCAAACTCATTAGAATATCTTTCATAGGAATATTTTACTTTTTCATTAACTATTCTTGACAATGCTCTTATCTGCCTATCATTCAACCCTACTTTAGTTAGGTCCAAAACATTATTATCCACAGCCTCTTCCGGATAGATCAATTTTCCATTAGGTCCCCAAAATATTACCTTAAAGAATCCCTCGCCGTTTATAAATTCAGGTTCCCTCAAGCCAGACTTTCTCATCTCATCACACATGCGCTGAATTCCAGAGCCAACGTGCTCCATAAAAATGGTTTTGGAGAACAAATTACAAATATTCTTATTTCGGTGCACAGGGACTTCAATATTCTTCAAATTAGAAACCTTTAATGGATACAAAAGATTTCCCGGACTAATTATCTCAATCCTATCGTCATAGATATAAAATTGAATGAAACTGCCCTTAAAGCTATAATCCCTATGGGCCAAAGCATTTATCATAGCCTCCCTGATGGCATTAAAGGGATATTCTGGAATATTTACACGTCGCAAGCCGTTAATGACAGAGCCCACTTTAATGTTTTTCCAATAGAAATGTTCAAACTCCTTTAAAAGAATAAAGAAAGGACTGGTGGTATAGCATTTGTCAATCATTTCCAATTTGGTATTCCCTTTAAACCTAACCAGTTTCACTTCATGCTCAATGTTAAACTTTTCAATGTTTTCTGCTAAAAATAAGGCACCGGCATTGTTTAAACGAAAAGTTCCTGACAAATCTTTCTTTCCCAAGCTTAAGATTTCTAATATGCTCTCCATATCACGATTACCTAATAAATCCAGTATAGGCTGATAATCAATGGAATCAAAAAGCAAATCTAAAGCTTCCTTGCTAACATCGTCACAACTGGATTCTGCTAACAATTGAAAGTCAAATTCCTGATTGCTTAGACTCTGATTTATATGTGCCTTTAGGCTCCTTTTTATCTCTTCAATGAGCTCTACAGTATTGTGAAAAATTTTAAAGCTTGTATCGCTTTTAATTCTTTCAATGAAATCCAGAGCCTTATCTTCTCTTTCATTGGAATCCTTTATAAAAAAATAGATATTCTGTTTGTTCTTAAGTCTGCTGAAAATCTCATATTCATATTCTGTAGAGGATAATCCATTGTCCTTTATATCGCCATAAGATGATCCGATAAGACCGATATATACATCGGAATTATATAATCCTTCGATGAAATTTTCCTGTGGAGATAAGGATCTTGCTTCATTTTCTTCAAAAACAAAAACATCAACATAGTTTTTAAACATGGAATCAGATTCGAGCTCTTTTTTGATTAACTTCCTTTCTTCAAAGAATTCATTTTGATTACTGCTTATAAAGACTTTTACAGTCATATAATCACCTTTAATCTTCATTAAAAGCCCCTCCAAAATACGCATTCACTCAAAAAAAACTAAGAATATACTTTTAAAAAATACATCTTTAAACTTTATTTCCACACTTAAGAATATACTTTTCAAAAATACGTCTTTTACACTAATATTTATATCCAAATTACAAAGATGAAATCCATAAAAAACATCTGTAAACATAGATGTGTAAAAACTATTATATAAGTTTTTTTGTTAAAATAAGATTAATTATTACCCCATATCTTAAAAAAATAATACTCGGTTTACTATTTATAATATATAGTAAACCTAACAGGATAAAATCAATTTAACACTTTTAAATCAATTTAATATTTTGAAGTAAAAATTGATGTGAAAGTGGAAAAACTTATCTAAAGTAAGCAATAGGAAAAAGGAGTAAGGAACAGTCTCTAATTACACTGAAAGAAAGTGCCAGAAAGTGCCAAAAATACACAAAATAAGGTGCCAAAAAGTGCCAACACTATCAAAAAAATCTATTTCTAAAAAAAGATAAAAATAATAACCTATTCCTAAAAAAGATAAAAATAATAACCTATTCCTAAAAAAAGATAAAAAGAATAGTTTACTTCTAAAAAAAGAAAAAATCATACCTATCCCTAAAAAGGGGATTAAAAAAATAAATTTTAATAACTAAAAAAAGAAAAAATAAGAGGAATAATCCTCTTAAGCTATTTTTACACTAAACTTAGTACTAGTTGCCTTATACATTCCATCTCCTGCATATTTAGCAGTACAGGAGTAAGTTCCTTTCTTACTTAAAGAAACATTCAATGTAGCAAGTCCTTTTGCATTTGTAGTTGTTGAATAGGTCTTTCCATTAATGGTAAAGCTTATCTTCTTGCCGCTTATTGCATTGCCCTTTGCAGACTTCAATGTAGCAACTAAAGACTTAGCCTTGGAATTAGGCCTATAAGCCTTAGAGCTTGCTGTAATCTTAGGAGTCTGCTTGTTTACAGTGATTAAAGCAACTTCAAATGAGCCCATATAATCATCATCTCCAAGGAATGCTATGGCAAATGTATATTTTCCAGCATATCCAAGGTTGATCTGTAAGCTTACGCCACCTGTAGAGTTAGTGGTACGGTTGTAGACCTTTCCATTGAATCCTATGAATACAGTCTTGTTTGCAATTGGGTTTCCATCGGCGTCCTGCAGACTTACTTCAAAGTACTTGCCTATCCTTCCGTCTACATTGGAATTGACTGTAGTGGTTGTCATGTTTTGATAGATAATCTTGGTTTCAGTTCTATTCTTAATGACAGATTCCTTGACATACTTCCCGGTGCCTTTTATTTCAACTCCATTATTATCAATATAAGTCAATTTTACAGTTGTATTGCCTTCAAATGGAATTATTAGATTACCATTATCATCTGTAGTGCAGTTAGACTCTACTCCATTAACTAAAGCTGAAACGCTAGCATTTGAAATAGGATTTCCATTTGAATCTGTTAGGGTTGCATTGACTGACGCACCATCAAAGTCAATCTCAAAGCTTCCGTTTCCGCTGACGAGAATCATATTGCTATAGCAGACTTTTATGTTGAATGAAATCCCTGGGAATTGGTTGAGAGCAAAGTCCTTAATCTCAACCCTATAATCATTGCTATTTTCAATTCTCAAATCAGCTAATGTGTATTTCTTAAAAGACGCTGCTTCTGTAGGACTAACGCTATCTGGGAAAAAGGTGAGAACTTCAAGAGGGTTGCCCATATAAATATGAACCTCTATGTCATTTCCCCATGATGCATTTGGACAATATAATGCTACAGCCACATCATCAGTACTGTAAGAGTTTGGATCTATCTTTGCATAGAGTTTATAGTCGTCCCCATTAGGGCCAATGGTCAGATTATAGTCAAATCTGTCAATGAGATTGCCTTTGCTGTCATATGACATAACGCTGATGTTATAGTCTCCAAGCTCAGTGATGTTTAAGTCTGTAAGATTCCAGACTATAGGACCATCAGTGATTTTTCGTCCTTCAAATAGGCCGGAGCCATTCACAGAGACCTTGGTTGCATCGCTTGAATTATATACCACCAGGATATCCAACGGATTGTTGGCTTCAGTGCTTTCCATATATATCGGCCTGATGCAGATTGCATGGAAGGTCTGATTGTCAAAATGGGTTAATGTCTCATTCTTAAAGATTAAAGATCCGGAAATGATATAGCTTCCAATGCCATCAATTCCAAAATCAGCCATTGACCAATTATTATGGCCATCAGGACTGCAGTCTTGAGTGAAAGTGGACAGAGTTCCGTTTGGAGAGACAACTGAAACATTAAAGCTTCCGTTGACATAGTATTTTGATGAAATATCAAGAACTGTGGTATTAGTGTCTAAGTAATTTGCATATTCGGTAACAGTGAAGTTATAGCTGGAATCGTCCACTGGTAAAATATTGAAAGTGATTGAAGCGCTTGATGAGCCTGTATACTCATTGCCAGGATATTCTCCAGAAAGCTTATGGCTGCCTACAGACAAGTCATCAGACAAATCAAAGAAAGCATAACCTAGGGCGTTAGTGGTCACATTCATATAAAATACGTCATCAACGCTGATGGAAATTGTAGCATCCTCCATAGGGCCTCCATATTGTCTTTCCAATAAGACATATGCATTAGCTTGTGTTCCCACTTGAGCATCAGAGGCATTCAGTGTCATTTGAATATTGCTGGAAACTGAATCCTTAGGCAAGACATTGAAGTATTTGGTGGCATTTGAGGGTTCAAATCCTCGATCACCTACATATTCTCCCCTAAGCTCATGACGGCCTACGCTTATATTGAATAACATCCCCTCGATTTCGCCTTGCTTATCAGTGGTCAGATTAGAATAGAAGTCATCGTCGACATAAAGGGAAATTGTAGCATTGGATATAGGCTGATTTATATGAGTCAGCTTACCTGTAACAGAAGTATAGCCCCCTTCCCTGCCAGTGCCTGTATATATGAACAAATCTGTATTTAGATAAGAGGAATATTCTTCCAATACATTGAATGTGGTGGAAGCGCTTGAAGGTCCATAAGTCCCATCGCCGGAATACTCTGCCCCAACCTTATGACTGCCTACAGACAGATAGTTATCAAGTGAAAGAGGGCATGTACCATCTGTTGTGGTGATTACAGTCATATAATCATCACCATCGACACTGACGGAAACGCTGGCTTCAGCAACAGGATTGCCACTCAAATCATTTAAGCTGACAGTGGCGGTAGGATACTGGCTTTGAGGAGTGTCATCGACAGATACGCTAAGGGTAGTGGCATAGATATAATCGGAAACATTATCAGATAGGACCTTGTCTTTAGATGCATCATTATCACCAGCACCATAATCAAGATTATTCGCATTTACCCTATTTTCATCATTATAGTTATTATCATTATTAAAATAAGATTCCTTGCCAGATTCACCAGATTCATCTCCAGCAAGCAAATCTTCACCATCATTTAGAGATAAAGCATTATCATCTAAATCATTTGCTGTCAGCTCTGATACATCAGAAGCGCCAACAGCCCCTATTGTGAAAATAGCTAGCAGAATAAAGCTAACTATAAAAATCTTTTTATCCATAATAAAAACCTTTTTTGATTGATTTTTTAAAATATTATCAATAATTTTTAAAATTTAGCAATATTTTTTAAATATCGGCAATAAAATTATCAGAAAATAATTGAATTTTATAATAATGACTATATTTTATGTATTAAATAAAAATTACTATTATTTTAAATTATGCTAAGTGATTATGTAGAAAAATAATCAATTTTACAATAAATATTAAAAAAAATAAACTAAATCATTATTAAAGCAATAAATAAACCCCAAAACCACCAACCACCCCCATCATATTAAACATTTAATACATACTAACAACAAAAATATACACTATGTTTAACAACTATAAAGACAAACTGACCGGAGATAGAAAGATCCTAATATTGTTTGTAATATTAGCCATCTTTAACATAGCCTTATACATCAACATATTCAAGTATATGGTTGACATCAAGGACATAAACATGGCGGTCATACACGACTTTGTCACAATCAACTGTGCAATCATAATCCTAGGATTTACTTCAACCAGGCTCCCCAATCTTAAAAAGCGTGACAGTTCAATTTATGAAATAAGCTATCTTATCATCATAGGCCTATTAAGCATAACCATTTCATTCTTTAACAAGTCCATCAATGGGGAATCATTATGGGCTCCCTATTTGGAAATGTTCAGGATCCTATCTGTCGTCCTGATTTTAACATTCCTAGCCACTAAAACCAAAAGCTTTAAGGCCGTAGTAAGGGGAGACCGCTCCCGAAAGACAATCATCTCACAGATAATCCTATGTTCAGTCCTTGGAATCCTTGCATCATATTTCACAATGGACATCAACGGCCTTCCAGCCAATGCAAGAGCATTGGTTGTAATGATATCCGGATTGCTTGGAGGGCCATATATTGGAATACCTGTAGGAATAATCTCTGGAGTCTGGAGATATTCAATGGGAGGTCCTACAGCATTGGCATGCGCCATTGCAACAATTCTAGCCGGAATCACTGGAAGCATCATCCACAGATGGAATGGGAATGAATTCATATCCCCAGTCAAGGCAGGGCTTTTAATGTTTTTTTACAGCGGCTTTGAGATGTTTCTGCTTACCATATTGACCCCAAGACCAACTGGACTCATCGTTGCAAGCAATCTTTATGGCCCGATGACATTTGCAGCAGTCCTTGGAATCCTACTATTCAGCCTATTTTTAGATGAGAAAAAAGAGAAAGCTGAAACCGATACTGATGATGGAGATGAAGATAAAAAGATAGAACTAATGTCGGAAGAATTGGAAGAATATAAAATAAAAGCCAACCAAACCGAAGGGGAACTAAAAGAGTATAAAGATAAGGTTGAAAAGCTAGAACAGGAATTAAATGAAATCAAAGGCAAAATATAACTATTGCCCTAAAACATATTCTAACTTTACTCCCTAAACTATAATTCTTCTAAAGCAATTTTATAATTGCAAAATAAAACTAAATCATGAGCAAGAAATAAATAAGCAATAATAAAATAATAATCCCCTATTGAGTCAAAAAATCATGCAGAGACTTTTAGAACCAGTTCTTAAAATATATCAAAGCATTTCCGCAAAAATAACTGAAGATGAAGAGTTAGAAGAAAACAAAGTCTCCATATCCTCCAAAAAATTATTAAAGATGATTCTGATTTTATTAAGGAATCCTTAAAAAAATCAAACAATCGGAGGCCCCAAAAATTGTATAATCTTTATGCAATTATATCAATAGGGCCTTAAAACATCTTTTTTTAGAAAAATAAGAAAAAAATAAAGTTAGGAAAAGGAATCCCAATTAAAACAAGAAAAAAAATAAAAACATAAAAAACGAATTCCAATTAAAACAAGAAAAAAATAAAAATTGGGAAAAAGCCCAATTAATTCTTTATAGTTATCACTGTACTGTTCAAGCCTAAAACTCTAGAATAATCAATCTTATCTGCAATTTTATTCAACACAGATATATTATCGAATTTAAGCTCTTCATTTTCCACCACAGGATTGAAATCAACCCCAGTGTCCTTAACTGAAATTAAAATATTATCAACATTCTTTCTAACGATGATATCAATCGTATCGACTACATCATTAATGTTAATGATATTTACAAGCATCTCCTCAATAGCTAAAGCAACTAAAGTGGCGGACTTTATCACCCCAGATAAGGTAATTTTTGGGACTTCCTCTGAAGGAGATTTACTGCCTCTTCAATATTTCCATTGATTGTATATTCAAATACCCTTTCATCATCATTGTGCTTGTTTATGAAAAATCCAGTGTATTCCCCATTTGTCTTTTTATTGATGTTTCTTGAATAAGCGAATATGAATAATATTGTCAATAGCTCAGCTATTGCAAATGAAATCCAAATTCCATTTCCACCAATTGCAAAAGACAATATGACTGCTGCTGAAATTGGCAATAGAAATCCTTCAAGCAATGAAATGATTGTGGATAATCTGTTCTTTTGAATTGCTTGAGCATAGAAGGTATATAAGAATGTAATTGCAGTTCCTACATAACTTATTGCAAAAATTCTCAATGCATTCAATACTACAGGAACATCTGCCGGGTCTTTAACACTATACAAGAAAAGCAAGGCCTGAGGATAGAATATGAATAAAACAGACAGAGCCAAACTTGAAGCAACCACTATCTTAAGGGACCTCTTTATAATATAGTCAACTCCAGAATAGTCTTCCTCCTTAAAGTAAACAGATACGATTGGAGACATTGTCTGTGCAGTTCCAATCAGGAATATGTATAGTATGAACAGACTGTTATAACAAATTCCGAATGCGACAACCCCTGACTTTCCAACGTAAAGGCCAACTAAAAAGTTTATGACAAGCAATTTTAAAGTCAGATAGAGTTGAGTTGACGCAGAAGAAAATCCTGAAGTAACTATCTTTTTAATGAATTTAAAGAAAGCGTTAGCTTTCAATTTTATAAATTCCAAAGTACGTTCCTTTTTAAAGAAGTAATATGAAATTAAAATGGAACCTACAAGATAACCGGTTGAGGTAGCAAGCGCCGCCCCTGTTAGGCCCAAATTGAAAAACTTAATGTAAATAATGTCAAAGCAAATATTGACAATATTTGCTATAAGTATAGCCCTGAATGGCAGTTGGGGGATACCATCCGCCCTTATGAAATAAGATAAGCTCATCATATAACATAAGAATGGCATTCCAATAACCAATGCAATGAAATATTGGGACACTTGTGAAACCAATTCAGGCTGTGAAGAGCATAGGAACTGGGCAATGCTTCCTGAAAACAAGAGTCCTATAACCGTAATCAATACCCCGATGGATATGAGGGATATGATTGATACTGAAAAGTAGCTATTGCTTTTTTCATCATCAAATTCTGCCTTTGCAACAGAACATAGGACGCTTCCTCCCAATCCGATCATCCAATAAATAAGATTGACAAATGTGATTACTGGAGCTACAATCTGAATAGGAGCAAGATTACTGGCTCCAATTAAAAAACTTACAATCAAACCATCAACAAATAGGCATATGTTACCTGCCATTGATGTAAATAATGTGGGAAGGAAAAATTCAGAGAATTTTGCCCTCAACAATTTATAATTCCTTTCATACATTGTTTAACCTCTAAACACTAAAGAATTTGCCCTCAATATAATTCTTTCATAATTGTTAACCTCTAAACACTAAAGAAACAAATCCATACATCTTCAACCTCTAAACACTAAAGAAATCAAGATCATTCAAGTATTTTACAAAATTATATATGTATTCCTCAGATACGAAAGGCCATTTAATGCCTAATCTATACAATGCCTGAATAGTGTATACATTTTCAACAGGGACCCAGATCTTCTTAACCTTTCCAGATCCTATTGAAGTAATAAGTCCAGAAACACCGTCTTGCTTGTCCTTATCAGCAAGAGCCTCATCTAAAGCCTTTTCATAATCTTCCTCTTCAGCAGGTTCGATATCCAATCCTAAAGGTTTGATAATTTCAATTATATCACCAAAGCAAACGCTATGATGATCATATGGATGGAATACAGTACATTCCTTAGGAGTTTTTGAAAGAGCTACAATGGATTTTGCAGTCATGTCAATCGGTGAAAATTCCACATTGTTCATAAGCATTGAATATGGCATTTTTCCAATTGTCACAAATGCCTTCAGACGATTAATGAATCCGTTTGACTCAAAGTTGATTTGGAACTCGCTGTCTGAACTTCTTGCCATCAGGTTTCCAACCCTCATGATCTTAACATCCAAGTCATCATTGACGGCAGCCTCTAAGACTGCACGTTCTGCCAGGAATTTGGAATTAAGGTATTGATTATCCACAGCCTGACCGATGAAGAGGTCATTTTCGCTAAACTTAACATCAACTGGAGGATAATTGTTTATGCTTTCACCGGCAATACTGTATGTAGATACCTGAACATATTTTGCATTCTTCATTTTAGCGAACTTAAGTCCGTTTATAACCCCTCCAAGGTTGATATCCTCAATATCGGTTCCAGAGGAGAAATGCTTTACGTTAGCTGCACAGTTGATTACAGTGTCAATTCTTTCATGGACAAGCTTTTCAAAGTCATCGAAACTGGTAATGTCCCCTTCAATGACATGGAGCCTTTCAGAGAATATGTCGGAATATTCATCAGAGAAGTAATAGAATAGCAATGACTTCAATCTTTCCTCTCCGCTTAAGACCTTATTGGCTCTTATGAAACAGTAAATGTCTCCGATATCATTTTCAATCAGTTCCCTAAGGACATGTATTCCTAAAAATCCTGTGGCTCCTGTAAGCAATGTATTGCCTAAGCTTTCTTGAATCTCGCCATTTATTATGTTTTCAAGATTGTTCTTCTTAAGAAGCGCATTGATTTCTGAGTAATCATAAGACAACTCTGATTTTTTCTCAGCGGTCTCATCTGATAGAATCAATTCAGACAATGCCCTTGGAGTAGGATTTGAGAAGACATCCCCATAGCTTAGGTTATAATTTCTATTCAATGCTTCCATAGTGATTTTAGTAACTAAAAGTGATGTTCCACCAATTTCAAAGAAGTTATCAGTGGCGCTGACCTCATCCAATCCTAAGATTTCACCGAACAAGTTTGCAAAGAATGCTTCAATGTCATTTTCAGGTGCAACGTATTCTGTGATTAGGACAGGCTCAGGCAAGTTTCTCAAGTCTGTCTTGCCATTTGCAGTTTGAGGCATCTCTTCAAGCTCCATATAGACTGTCGGAACCATATAATATACTAATTTTTCAGCAAGGGAGGCTTTCAAATCATCGATGTCAATGGAATATCCGTTTTCTCCACGCTTTTCATCCTTATACTCATCATGGACTGTAAAGTAAGCGCATAAATGATCGTTGCCCTTAATCTTTCTGACGACAACAGCAACAGACTTGATTCCAGGGAATTTTGAAAGGCCAACTTCAATCTCTCCGATTTCAATTCTCAATCCTCTAAGCTTGATCTGATTATCCATTCTTCCAAAGACATAATAATTTCCCTCTTCAGTGACCCTGACAAAGTCTCCGGAATGATAGAATCTGATTCCATTGATCACTTCATAGGACTCGGCATTTTTCTCCGGACGGTTTAGATATTCCCTTGAAACGCCCTTTCCTCCAATATATAATTCTCCGATGACATTTGGAGGTAAAGGATTGGAATCGAAGTCCATAACCATCTCATGGACATTGAAGAGCTCCTTTCCAATGTGAATGTCTGAGCTTTCAAGCAGCTGTCCGTTACAGTAAACTGTTGTTTCTGTCGGTCCGTACATGTTAAAGAACTTACCCTTGGAGTTTTGGGAAAGCAAATCATATAATCTTGCAGAGAATGGCTCTCCTGCATGGATATATACCTTAAATCCATACATTGTCTCCTGCATCGCTTCGATTTCCAAATATTGAAGCAGACGTGAAGGGGTTGCAATATAAACATTAGCTCCAGTCCTATGGATTAGGTCCATCATTTCAATAGGGTCCTTGTATTCTGTGTCATTGGCAAATACCATAGGAACCCCATTTAAAAGGGAGCCCATAATCTCTTGCTGGAATACGTCAAAAGCGACAGTTGTTGTTGAAAGAACCTTATAATCCTCTTTTTCAAGATTGTGGACCAGTTCATATGTACAGACATTTCTTGGATCAGGATAGACAAAGTTTGCAATGTTTCCATGCTCTAAGATTACACCTTTTGGAAGCCCTGTTGAACCGGAGGTGTAGATAAGGTAAGCCATATTATTTCCATGGACATCAGGGTCAGGATTAGAGGTATCCTCTTCAGATAGAAGCTCATTAACATCCAATAGGTTTTCGCTGTAATCTGATAGGTCAATGCCCTTCTTCCGAATCACATCATCCACAATGATGAATTTTGACTGGCTGTCTGTCAGGACATGCTCAATCCTTTCTGAAGGATATTCGGAATCCACTGGAATGAATGCCCCTCCTGCTTTTAGGATACCGAATATTGAAGCTACAACATTGCTGTTTCTATTTAAGATAAACATTACCCTATCTTCAGGGCCGACGCCTTTTTTAATGAGGCTATGTGCAATCCTATTGGCCTTTTCATTCAATTGGCGATAAGTGAATTCCCCATCGGTGGCATATAAGATAACTCTGTCAGGATGCAATTCAACCTGACTTTCGAATATCTTATTTAGCCTGTCCTCTGGAATCTCATCATATTCCAAATCATCAACGCTCCAATCATCATTTTCAATGATTGAAATGTCCTTCATCAATGTATTCTCATCAAATCTTTGGAACTTGTCTAAGACAATCCTGATGCAGTCAAGGAATGTGTCGATTAAGGTTTCAGAGTATAGCTGGTCATTGTACTGGCAGAAAATTCTATATTGGCCGTCCTCTTCAACGACATTGATGTTGACCTTGAATTTCAAGCCCTCATAATCAATGGATTGCCTTTCAACAGTCATTCCTCCAATCTCAATCTCCTCTATGATCTTACCATGATATGCATAGAATATTTCAGGGGTGATATCGAACTCATTTGAGATTTCGGTTAATGGATATGAGGAATAGGACAATACATTCAGCCATTCTAAATTGACATATTCGATATAGTCCTTAAGGGTTGAATCGGAATTTAATTTTAAAGCCAATGGAAGGGTCTTGACCATCATGGCCAATGTCTTCTGCTGATTTGGATTGAACCTTCCATTTGTAATTGTTGCAATCAGAGTGTCACGATTGAATACGAACTTGTTTATTACAAAGGATGTGGCTGCCAGGAATAGGTTGTTCTGGCTGATGTTCTTTTTAGAACAGAAATCGTCAATTGAATCCTTTTCAAGGAATACGTCACAGATTGCAGCCTTGCCTTTTGACTCGTCTCCGTTGATGTCCTGTGGAATCAGGCTTGCATTATCAAATTCCTTAATCTTATCTGCAAAGAAGAGCTCCGCTTCCTTGTACAGGCTGGATTGCTCTACCTTGACTTCATCCAATGAGTATTCGAATCCGTCCAGCTCCTCTAGCTCATAATCCTTTCCATCATATATCTTTGCAATTTCATCAAACAGTATGTTTAAGGAAGTTCCATCAAGAATGATATGGTGGAAGTCGGCAAGGAGTATTGAGTCTCCAACTATCTTAAATCTGAATAACGGTCCCTCATCAAGCTTGAATGGTTTTACGAAGTCATCGAGGTTCTCATCATCTGAAATCTCGATTAAATCATCAACTTTAAGCTCATCCCTTCTTTGCTGATAGACTTCACCGTTATTCATTACAATTCGAGTCTTCAAATATGGGTGATTATCAATAGCCTTTATGATTGATGACTTGAGCCTATCCACATCAATTCCTTCAGTAAATTCAATTTTCTTAGGAAGGTTGTAGGCAGTGTTCTCCAAATCCTTAATGCAGTCAAAGTAGACTCCAAGCTGATTTGAAGTCAATGGATACAATTCCATAATGTCCCTTGACTCATCATCTTCAATCTTGATTTCAGATGCGATCCTTTCAATTGTCTTATATTTCAATATTTCAGTAACATTCATCTGTGCATTTAACTTATTATAGATTGCAGAGGTCAGCTTAATTACAGAAAGTGAAGTGAGCCCAATGCTAAAGAGATCAGTGTTTACCCCAAACTCATCCATTCCAAGAATATCAGATACAATGTCAAAGAGCTCCTTTTCAAGGTCGGTTCTAGGGCTTATGAATTCATCAGCATCGATTTCAGGGTCAGGCAGATTCTTAAAGTCTGTCTTTCCGTTAGGTGTCTTAGGGAATGACTCAAGCTGTGTGAAATATGATGGCACCATATATTCAGGCAATGAATCAATAAGGTGCTGCTTTAAGTCTCCCAAGCCAATCTCAGAGGATGCAGTGAAATAGGCGCATAGATGCTCCACATTATTAAGCTTCTTGACAAGGACCTTTGAAAGGGAGACATTCTCATAATTTGCAATTGCCCCTTCAATTTCAGACAGCTCTATCCTTAATCCTCTAAGCTTGATTTGAGTATCGTTACGTCCTGCAACATATAATTCGCCATTTGCATCCTTTTTACCTAAATCCCCAGTGTTGTAATATGGAATATCGTTTAATGTCAAGAAGACCTTTTCAGTCTGTTCAGGATTGTTCAGGTATCCCCTTGCAATTCCAGCACCTCCAACATAGATTTCACCAGTGACATAAGGAGGGAGCTGGTTTCCATCAATATCCATAATCTTATCAACCACATTGAGCATCTCCCAACCTGCAGTGACCTCATTGGAATCGATAAGCTTATAATGTGAAGCGATGGTCACTTCAGTTGGTCCATATGAATTATAGATGTCAGCATCTGTATGCTTTCTAAGCCTGTCGTATAATACAGGAGGGAATCCTTCCCCTCCAACGATTATGACCTTGCATTTTCCAACAAGATCCTGAATCTCTTCAAGCTGCAAGTATTCAAGCAATCTGGTAGGTGTTGAACCGAAAGCATCAGCATCGCTATTGTTGAAAAGTTCAGCAAACTCCAATGGGTCAACTGCCTGTTCGTCATTGGCAAAGACCACAGGCAATCCGTTTAGGACAGTTCCCAATATCTCCCTTAGGAAAACGATAAATGAAACTGTTGAGATTGATACAAAGCCGCTGCATTTATGGTTCAATTCATAAATAGGAACATTTTCCTTAACATTTGCGATATAGTTTGTAATTCCACGGTGAGTTATCATTACTCCCTTTGGCTTTCCAGTGGATCCTGAAGTATAAATCAGGAAGCATAAATTATCTGGGGTCAGGTCAACTTTTGGATTAGAATCAGCATCAAGTTTTGGATTAGAATCAGCATCAAGTTTTGGATTAGAATCAGCATCAAGTTTTGGATTAGAATCAGCATCAAGTTTTGGATTAGAATCATCTGGAGTCAAATCAACATCAGGATTAGAATCAACGTTATCCTCGTTTGAATAATCGCCATCTAAAAGCAATTCATCAACATCAATCCTATTATCCCCATCATAATCTATTTCAGATGAGGTAATCACAAACTTAGAATCACTATCATCTAAAATCTGTTGGATTCTGTTTTTAGGATAATTTGGATCAATCGGAATGAAGGCAGCTCCTGCCTTAACAATTCCTAGAACAGCTGCAATCAAGTCACTGTTCCTTCTCATCATAAACATTATCTTATCTTCAATCTTTACTCCACGCTTGAGTAATCCATTAGCAATCCTATTTGCTTTTCTGTTTAATTCATCATATGTGAGCTGGCCATCTTCACAGTAAAGAATTGTCTTATCCGGATTTTCACTTGCAATATTTTCAAACATTTCCTTTACTGTACCTTCATTTGCAAGCTCAATCTCGAATCCCTCATCCAATTCAAGCTCACGTCTTATTGAAATCTCCTTAAGAGGCTCATCAGATGAATCAAATCTACCCAATAGGACATCCATTGAATCCAAGAAAGCTTCCATCAATTCCTTTGAATAGAATGATTCGTCATAGCTTATATTGATCTTTCCGCTTTCAAAATTAAACACAAGCTTATAGTCTTTAGCGTCATAATCATTAATGAAGAATAATATTTCGCTTTCAAAGTTTAATTTTCTATTATTTAAAAGAGGATAATTATTATATTCCTCAAAGGATTGCTTGAAGTCATTCAAATACTCTTCAACAGTCAAATCTGTGTTGAAGTGATATCCTGCTGCAACACGGTTATATGCTATCAATATATCCTTTGAAAATGAGAATTTGCTTAAGTCATATAAGAAAATCGCAAGGAGCAGCTTTTCCTTTGAGAGATGATATCTGTTAGATAAGTTCTTTAGCTTGTCAATGTCTATATGCTTGGATATATTGACAAATCTTACCTTATCTCCACTTAAATCAGGTGAAATTGCTGTCGGATTGTCAAATGAATTGATCAGATTGTTATAATAGTTTTCTCCCTTGAAAAATTCAGCCTCATGGACAATATAATCGGCACATCTTTTAGCAGAATCGTCAATAAGCTGTCTTATTAAATATTTCAATCCCTCTGCAATGGAAGCTATTTCCCTCTTATGGAAGCAGGCCTTATCATACTCTATGAAGATTGACTGGAGTCCCTTCTTATCAGAGTAATTCTTGTTTATCCTAAAGTGCAATGGGAACTTAATGTCCTTTTGAAGGGTTAAAAACTTAGAGTTCATGTCAGTGGAGTTGGATACGATTGAAAACATTGAAATGCAATCAGGGTCAATGCCCTCATTTCTTAAGTCAGTTGTATACTCGCTGAACTGGAGCTTTGCATGGCCTAAGCCCTCCTTTAAGACGGATTTTGAATAGGCAAGCAATTCGTCAAAGGTCATATCCCCATCATAGCTTAGCCTTAAAGGAATTGTGTTTACAAACATTCCCAATGCATCCCCTTGGGAGAAGTATCTTCCATGAACTGAAGTGTTAAATACCATATCCTTAAATGATTCGTTGCCCTCCTTAGACTTTGAGAAATATAAAAAGCTAAGTGCCAGTGCAGTGACGAATGGAGAATATCCGAAATCCGGGACCTTCTCTAAAAGAATTTCGTAGAATCCAAGTTCAGAGTCATCAAAGGAATACCAGTCCTGACTATAGCCCTTTAGACTATCAAGCCAATATTGCTTATCCTCCTGTGATTGGCTTGAATTGAGATATTCCAGTTCGTCATTGACATATGTCTCATATGAATAGTCAATTGGAATGAATTCCTCATTGCTTTTAAGAGAGTCAATGCATCTTTCAATTTCGCTAGGAACGATTGAATATAATGATGTTCCATCAAGCAAGATATGCTGAACAACCCCTATAAGTACTGTAGAATCAGATGTTTTTAAAACAGCCCATTTATATAATGGAGAATCGAATATATCGTCAAAAGGCTTATCCAAATAGTTCTTTATAAACTCATCAAGGTCTCCATCGAATGAAGAGACATCAGATCCACCAATATCACCATCAAATGAACCGACACCAGAGCCCCCAATATCACCATCGATTCCATCAAGGTCACTGCCTGAAAAATCAAATGAATCGACATTTACTTCATCAGCATCTACAAAATATTGTTTGAAATCAGCATTCTCATCATATTTAATCTGCAGATTCAAATATTTCCGAGAAATAAGTTCTATAGCTGATTTAACATATTCATAATCTCCTAAATCATAATCTTTTCTAAATTTAAGATAGAAAGAATCATTTTGAGGATTATTTATCTCAGAAAACAATAGCATCTTCTGAGCCGAAGACAAATTAAACAAATCCATATTTTTCACCCATATTTCTTATTCCATATCTTAATCAAAATCAAACACTAAATCCATTTCTAATCCAATTTAAAATCAACATTTAAGTCAAATTCAAAATCAACATTTAAGTCAAATTCAAAATCAACATTTAAGTCAAATTCAAAATCAAATTCTAAATGAAGAATATATTATTAATATAATATTTTTACAATAATATTACTATTCATTAATAATTTTGTAAAAAACAACATATAAATCCTATCATAGTTACGCAATTCAATAATTAAGCTCATTATGTATCGAAAAATATTAATTAATGTTTAAACATATTCTTAATAGTAATAATGTTTTTAAGTGCAATTAATTACTTAATCTTTAAAAAAGAAAATATTCACGTGAATTAAACTTTAATCTATTTTTCAAATATTGTTAAGAGCTAATGCACACTTCCTGATGCCTAATTCTTAAAAAAGCAAAAAATTAAATAAATAAATAAAAAAATAAAAAAAGCAATTAAAACAAATCTAATTAAGAGAAATATGAATTATTTGCACAAAAAGTCAATGAACACATAATAAAAAAACACATAATAAAAAACATATAATATAAAAAAAAAATAATACTTATCAAATTTAGGGATGATAGAATGAATGTAATAAAAAATTACAATGGAAAAGAATTAACAATGGCAGTAGATGGCCGTATTGATACAATAAGTGCTAAAGAGCTAGAGGAAGAAATTAATGCTGAAATGGGTAATTTTGACTCATTAATTATGGATTTAGGCGATTTAGAATATACTTCCAGTGCCGGTTTAAGGATTTTGATTGCAACTCAAAAGAAATTAAAATCAGAGGACATACCATTTGTCATCAGAAACGTCAATGATGCAGTTAAAGAAATATTTAAAATGTCCGGTTTTATAAAAATCCTAAATATTGAATGAATTCAATCAAAATAACACTTAAAATATCCAAAGTACAAAAATAACTAGCAAATAAATAGAAAAACCATTTAAAAATATTAAGACTCTTAAAGTTAACAAAAAAGTCCTAAAATATATAAAAGATCCTTAAAAAAGTGGAAAAATGATATCTAAACTAAAGAAAACAATAATATCATTTATAATTATGGGAGTGGTTAGTTTCGCAGTCACTTTATTGCCCATATCTGGCGGAATGTCAATGTTAGCCCCAGATTTAGGATTAATATATGTTTTAGGATTACTATTCGGCCCATATGGTGCTTTAGGTGTCGCATTGGCAATCGTGACATTAAATTTAATAAACGGATTCACACTTATGGAAACACTGCCCTTTGAAATATTCACCTTTGGAGTCTCATATTTAGGATACAGGCTTTGGTACTCTGGATTTAAAACCGATACAATTACAAAGCCAAAACTAGATAACAGCTACCACATCTCCCTATTTTTAGTAAGCATCATCATCTGTGGATTTATCTATTCAACAGTCCAAGGAATCTCTTTTAACCTTATATTCTGGGTTGATAGATTTTATATAATGATCCTCTTTTATTTCATGAGCTTTACCACAATGGCATTTCTCTATGGAATAATAGGCATTTGGATCTGCAACAGATATGATTGTTTCGAAACACCAAAAAAATCAAAAAGACATGTTGACAAGAGAATATATCAGGCAATATTCTGCATGATAATCATCACATCAATAATCCTAGCCACATCATTTATAACTACTGATGATACAACGGTGCGAATCATAGAGTTGATAGTTTTGGGAATCTTCCTATTTGCCTATCTGACAAAGCCATTCGAATATGATATAACACCGAATGACAAGGATACAATCAGCGGAAGGATAATGCGGAATTTCATTATAATCACATTTATCCTTGGAGTTTTGGGAATAGCAATTTCCATGATCAGCTACAGTGCATATAGTCAAAGCGATAACGTCTACTTAGTATTAATGTGGGGACCTATAATAACCGATACGGTATTGCTCCTGTTCCTCATTCCTTGCATTTTTATCTTAAGATATATTGAAGACAAAGTAGTTCAGCCTATCTCATCATTTTCCAAAATCGAAGGATTCATTAAGGAAAATGAGAAGATTGATGAAGACGGATTGGTAAAGACCTATTCCAAGTATACCGATGAGAAGACAGAGATTGGAACACTTGCCCGCTCATATACCGAACTGATAAAGCACAATAACAACTATATCGAAAATATTCGAGAAATAGAAGGGGAAAAGGAAAGAATCAATGCAGAACTGGACATTGCAACTAAAATTCAAGAGTCATCACTTCCAGAAAATCCAATAAAAACAAATGACTTTACAGTGGAAGGCTATTCCATTCCTGCAAAAGAGGTAGGGGGAGACTTCTTTGATTACTATATGGTAGATGATGAAAATCTGGCTATAGTCATTGGTGACGCTTCAGGAAAAGGAATCCCAGCAGCCATACTTTCAATGATAACTCAATTCATGATCAAAAACTTTTTAAAACAAACTTTAAACCCTTCAGAGGTTTTATATTCTTTAAATAATCAGTTAAGTGAAAATAACCCTGAATGTATGTTCATAACATTATGGCTTGGAATATATAATACAAGGACTAAAAAAGTAAGATTTGCTAATGGCGGCCACAACCCTCCATTAGTAAAAGAAGACAAGAAATTCAAGTATTTGGACATTGATACAGGGCTTGTTTTAGGGATAACTGGAGACTTCGACTATATAAACGAAGAGATAATACTAAAGGACGAGCTGATAGTATATACCGATGGAATAACAGATGCCACAGATGAGGATTCCAATATATATGGCGAAGATAGACTTTTAAAATTCTTAAATGAGTTTAAAGGCGATGAAGTCCCTATAAAACCATTGATATCAGATGTAAACACTTTCTCTAAAGGTGTTGAACAGTTCGATGACATGACATTGCTATGCCTGAAGTTGAATAAATAATAAGGCTCCAAATAGACTTATGCGCTAAGCACCATATCATATTGGATGAGAGTATTTTTTCCTTAAAAGATTGTGAAATCAAATCAATAGGATCTTTGTAACTGTGTATTTAATTAGGGCTAAATACAATAAAATGATTTTGATACACCACTTTAGAAATTTTTCTTATTCTCATCCCCCCCTCTCATCAAGTTAAAATTTGTATAAATTAATCTTTTTTTGAATCTTTATAGTAAAATAATAGTTAAGTTATAACTAAAGGATAGTTAAGTTATAGGTAAACTATAAGTAAAGTATAAGTAAGTTATAACTAAATTATAAGTAAACTATAAGTAAATAATAGGTAAGTAATAGCTAAAAAATAAGTAAACTATAAGTAAGTAATATGCAAGTTATAGTTAAAGTATAAATAAGTTGTAGGTAAAATATAAGTAAATTATAATAATCTTATAAGTAAGTTATAATTAAATAACTAGTAAATATGTAGTAAATTATGTTAAACTATAAGTAATTAGTAGGTAAAAGATAAGCAAGTAATATGCAAGTTATAGTTAAAGTATAAGTAAGTAGTAGGTATATTATTATAATCTTATAAGTAAGTTATAATAAAATAACTAGTAAATATATAGTAAATTATAAATAAACTACAATTAAGTTGTTATTAAGCAAATATAAAACAATAATAAAGTTATAGGTAAATTAAAGTTAAACTATAACTAAACTATAATAAAGTTATAACAATCCTATAAGTAAATAATAACAAAACCACCACTAAATGAATAGTAAATAATAATTAAACCACTATAAAGCAATCATAAAGTAAATACAATCTTATATTAAAGAAATGGTTAAATTATAACTAAACTATAGGTAAATGACAATAATACTGATATAAAGCAATAATTAAATTATAACTAAACCATAGCAAAGCCATAACAAAGCAATAGTTAAACTAGAACTATCCTGTAAGTAAAGCATAAGCAAATAATAATTAAGCCATAATAAACCACTAGTTAAGTCATAAGTAAAGCATAAGAAACTTATAGCAATCCTATAAGTAAATTATAATAAAATAACCAATAAGTAAGTAGTAAATTGTAATAAAACCACAATAAAGCAGTTATAAAGCAAATATAAATTTATAATAAAGTTATAATCAAGTCCTAGTTAAGTTATAACTAAAGAATAACTAAGATATAATAAAGCAATAAGCAAATTATAAGAAACTTATAAGAAACTTATAGTTAAATAAGAACTAAATATGAAGCAAATAATAATTAAACCACAATTAAGTTATAACTAAACAAATACAAAGCAATAAGCAAGTTATAACCAAATAATAACTAAACAATAGCAAAGTTATAACTAAACAAATACAAAGCAATAAGCAAGTTATAACCAAATAATAACTAAACAATAGCAAAGTTATAACAAAACAACAACTAAATAGCATCTAAACAATAGATAAGCCATAATTAACCCATAACAATATCATAATAAAGTTATAATTAAGTTATAGTAAAGCATTGATTAAATCACCAGTAAACTATAGCAAAGGAATAACTAAACCATAGTTAAATCATAATTAAGCAATAGATAAGCAATAGCTAAACAACAGCTAAAGCATAACTAACCATACATTAAGCCATAGTTAAGTCCATATAAAGCTATAATTAATCAATAGTTAAGTGATAACAAAGACATAATAAAGCCATAGTAATCTGATAACTAATTTATATCAATCAGATAAGTAAATAACCATTAAATATCAAGTAATTTAATAAATAATAACATTCTAATTATTATATATAGTTTTAACCAATATATTAATCTTTCTTTAATTAAAGAAAAATATACTCAGCCTTAAGAGTGAAGAGATCAGACAATAATAAAGTCATAGCAAAGAACTAGGCAAATAATAATAAAGCCATAGTTAAGCTATAATAAAGCAATAGATAAGTTATGGTTAAGATATAGCAAAGACATAGTTAAGCACTAGTAATCATATAGTTAAACCATAAGTAAACTATAACTAAGCACTAGTAATCTTATAATTAAACTATAAGTAAGTTATAAGTAAGCCATAGCAAAGCAATAGGCAAATAATAAGTAAACTATAAGTACACTATAACTAAGACACAATAAAACAATAGGTAAACTATAACTAAACTATAACTAAACTATAAGTAAACTATAACTAAACTACAATAAAACAATAGGTAAACAATAACTAAACTATAACTAAACTACAATAAAACAATAGGTAAACTATAACTAAACTATAACTAAACTATAAGTAAACTATAACTAAACTACAATAAAACAATAAGTAAACTATAAGTAAATTATAAGTAAACTATAACTAAATCATAATAAAGTAATAGGTAAACTATAAGTAAACTATAATTAAGCAATAGATAAACCATAAGTAAATTATAATAAACTTATAATAAAGACATAAGTATCCACTAGTTAAACAAGAAATAAATCATAAATAAATTATAGTCAAGTTATAATAAAATAAGAAGTAAGCAATGATTAAACCACCATTAAACAACTATAAAGCCATAGTTAAGTCATAACAAAACTACCATTAAACAACTATAAAGCCATAGTTAAGTCATAACAAAACTACCATTAAACAACTATAAAGTAATAGGTAAGTCATAACAAAACTACCATTAAGCAAATATAAAGTAATAGGTAAGTCATAACAAAACTACCATTAAGCAAATATAAAGTAATAGGTAAGTTATAACAAAACCAACATTAAACCACAAACTTAAGCTAAGTCGGGGAAAAACCTACTCTCCAGGGCTTAAATAAGCCACAGATAAAAACAGTCAGAGTGTCAATTCATTATTTCTTCAAGTTTAAGCAAAAAAACACATTGATAGTAAAAGAAAAAAAGAAAGTAGTCCTATCCGGAGTCGAACCGGAGTCACAAGTTCCAGAGACTCGTATGATTGCCATTACACCATAGGACTAAAAAAATCAGTGAAAATTAGAATTCATAAAAGAGTCTAAATTAAGAATTCTATTTAAGTTTTATATGGCTTCATAAATATATAGTTTTGCCAATTTTTAATATAAACAAAAAAAAACAGATTAAAAAAAGAAAAAGTTATGGTTAAATATTAACCATAAAAACAATAAAAGCAAGCTTAAATTCTCTCTAAAATAAGCCTAAAGCTTAAATTCTATCAAAAATAAGCCTAAATCTTACAACTATTCATCTAAAATAACCGCAGGCTTAATCATGTCCCTTGGCTTATCTCTCATAAGAATCATAGCTTCTTCAATGTCTTCAAACTTATCAAACTTATGAGTGATCAATTTAGAAGAGTCGAAACGACCATATTCAATAAGATTAGCTAATTTTTCCATTCTGGCACGTCCACCAGGACATACTCCTCCACGAATGGTCTTGTCAGCAAGTCCTTGACCCCATGAAAGACCGTCTACAGGTATGGTTTCAATACCGTCATAGTGCAATACGTTTCCAATTACACCACCGACCTTAAGAACAGACAAAGCTTCAGAGAGGGTATCCTTACCTCCTCCACCGATTACAACCTTATCTACTCCTTTTCCATCGGTCAATTCCATGATCTGTTCTACTGTACTGCCGTTGTGATAGTCTACAATATCATGTGCACCATATTCTTTAGCAACCTTGATAGCTGCTGGACGGCTTCCTACAGCAATGAGGTGAGAAGCACCCTTAACTTGAGCACCAGCTAATGCCATAAGTCCTACAGGACCTATACCAAAGCAAGCTACAGTATCACCAAATTGAATGTCTGCAAGCTCTGCAGCATAGAATCCGGTGGTCATCATGTCTGAAATCATTACAGCCTGTTCAAGGCTTACATTATCAGGCAAGTGAGCCAAGTTAGCGTCAGCTTGGTTTACATGGAATTGCTCTGCAAAGACCCCATGCTTAAAGGTTACAAAACTCATTCCTGTACCCATACCATAACAGTGTTGGGAGAATCCTTGTTCAGCTGGCACAGTCAGCCAATCAGGTGTGATTGCAGGAACGATTACACGGTCTCCAGGCTTGAAGTCCTTAACCTTATCCCCAACTTTAATGACCTCACCAGTTGCTTCGTGTCCAACTACACGGTTAGGTGCATCGCTCATGTATGCATGACCCCATACAATATGGACGTCAGAGGTACATGGTGCCATAGCCAATGGCTTACAGATAGCATCATAAGGTCCGCATTCGTCTAGCTCAGCATCAACCCAGCCAAGTACATCTTGTTCGATTCTTGCCAATCCTTTCATTTTATTTATCTCCTAAAAGTATATAGAAAACATCCAAAATGGAAAGTCTTCTCTAATAATATTATGAACAAATAATTATTTAAATCTTTATATATGGCTTGAATATCGTTTAGGAAAGATTATTTAACCTAGGAAAACAGTTAATTAATAATAACAAAATTATACACAATTATAAGAAATTTAAAAAAGTATAGTAAATTGTCCAATAATAATGCCATATTTAACTAAACAATAGCAAGTCAAAAGTTAAGGTGCCGGAATAATTTAGAAACTTATTTAAATTATTTATATTATAGATAAGTTTATTAAATAGATTAATGCAATTAAATGATTTATATTATAGATTAATTTAAATAAATCAATGCAATAAAATTAAATTTTTATGAAAAACACTTACCTCATATCTATAAAGGAAAAACAATAATTAATTTTATAAATGGAGAAAACTATGAAATCTAAACTTTTTATACTTCTAATCATTATCTCTATTCTAATAAGCATTTCATCAGTTTCAGCAAGTGAACTCCAAGCTGATGCATCAAATATAGATAATGATTATCAAACAAACATGGAATTTGATCCTATCTGCAATGATGAATCAAATCAAAACCAGGATTTAAATCTGAAAAACAATAATGAACATATTTTAAAAGAAGAGAACACAAACCCCCCAGAAATAGAAGATGAAACATGCTTTACAACTTTATATCAGGAAATCAATCAATCAGATGATGAGCTAAACCTCACACATGACTATATATTCAATAAAAGCTATGACAATGCCAGCTTATACCAAATGTATTACGGCCCATTAATTTCAGTGAATAAGACCAATTTTACAATCAATGGAAATGGCCATATCATCGACGGAAATGAAATGGGGGCAGAATTTGATTTTGAAAACAATAAGGGAGAAATTGTAATTAATGACTTGACATTTAAGAATTTCAACCAAACAGTTTTACAAATTTACGGAAAGCTTACATTAAACAATGTCAACTTTACAGAGAGCTTTGAATCACTTGAAAGCATTATATTTGTAAGCAAGGGCGTCTTGAATGTAAATAATTGCAGTTTTTATTCAAACCGCGCAAAGAATATCATAAGCGGATCCCAGTCAAATATAACCGTAAACAATTCAATCTTTTCTGGAAATGGCAATTATGAAAGAGCAATTTCAGCCAACAGATGGCAGCTGGTCATCCACAATTCCAGATTTGAAAATTTCACTTTCAAGAACGGTGCAATAATTGATTTCAAGGGATATTACCTAGATCTAGAAAACTCAAGTTTCAATAATATACATTCCAATTTAAGTGGCGGAGCAATACTTGGAAAATACTTCCCCGCCTATATAAAAGTAGCTAATAAAACCCAATACCTTCCATCAGACCCTATGATAATCAAAAACTGCAGATTTGAAAACATTTCCTGCCTCAACGACGGGGGAGCAATTCACTTTGACTTTGACTCAGGATCCCAAAGGATTGCCCAAAGCCTAAACATTATCGATTCCAATTTCACAAACTGCAGCAGCAAATATGGAGGGGCAATATCAATTCTAGGAGGAGGATTGAATCTCGAAAAAAGCAATTTACTAAATAACTATGCAAGCTTCGAGGGAGGTGCAATATACTCCTCATGGACCAACATTAACATTACAGATTCCAGCATAAAAAACAATAAGGCAGAAAAGAATGCAGGAGCGATATACTTTGACAAAGGAAACCTATCAATCAAATCCTCCGATATCATCAATAACAGCGCTCTTGAGGAATCCCCAACTACCGCAAATGCAATCTATGCCCATGACGTTGCAGCGGATTTCAGTGACTCCACATTTGACAATGGGGGAATTGCAGTCTATGCAGACTTTGCAAGCCATTCAAATTTCACAAACGTCAATAAGAATGATGACATATTCCTCATGGACAATCATAATTACATCGTTTCAGTTGAAACCCCTGGAATAAAACTCAATCTAACAAATAATGAAATAATTGTTGACTCCCTCCCATCCAAATTCAATTCACAGGATTGGGGATGGACAACACCTGGAAAAGTCCAGGGAGACAATGACGACTGCTGGGCATTTGCAACAATAGCCTCCATTGAAACAGGCCTTGGCAAATCCACAGGAGTGCTCTACAATCTCTCACAGAACTATGTGCAGAAGCTTCAATTGAAATATTATGAAGTGGGGGATTTGAGAAACAGCCTGACAGGATTCATAACCAGCGGCTTAGGCTATGCATTAAGCTGGTATGGGGTCTTGCCTACAGATGCAGCTTATGATGACCGTGGAATGATTGCAGATAGTGATATGAATGTTCCTAGAATCCACGTTCAGGATGCAATGTTCATATATACAGGAGAAAACAACACAATAGATCAATTGAAAAAAGCGATAATTAAATACGGCGCTGTCACTGTGCAATACTGGGCATATAGAGAAGGTGAGGAAATACTAAGCGAAGGAGAGGACATTTCCATTATGGAACATAACACCCATTTCATTTCACTTGTAGGATGGGACGACAATTTTACAAATGATTTTGGCGGAGCCCCAGGGTGTTGGATAACCAAGGATTCCCTTTTCGGATACTCAAATACAGAATACATCAATTTCGCGGACATAGACTATTTTGCCATTGTGCCTTTAAGGGTTGCAGTAGCCTATATCTTTGAAAACGACATTGACTATCATGTAAACTATCAGACAGACCTTACCTGCCTTGCAGGATTTGACCAAAACTATACAATCTATTCAAATGAGTTCACTTCAAAGTACGACGAGCTGATAGGAGCAGTAGGAACCTATTTCAATGAATCAGGAATAAAATACTCCTTTGACATATTTGTAAACGACAAAAAGGTCCAAACCCAAAACGGAACAAGCGAATATGCAGGATTTAGGACAATAGTTTTAAATAATTACATCCCTATTAAGTCTGGAGACCAGTTCAAGGTAGTCTTCAAGAGCAATTCAGTTCCTTATCAGGCATGGTCTAGGGTCCATTACCTAAATGGAACATCCCTTGTAAGCGCTGATGGAAGCACTTGGACCGACTTTGCTCCTTTAAATAAGACTGTCTGTCTTAAAGTATACACACTCAATGACACTACAAAATTAGCAGACGCCAATGACATGATTATTGAATATGGCGAAGATTCCTATTTCAGCGTAAGGGCTGCAACAGAGAATAATATATCTGTAGGACCAGGAGAGGAAGTCACTTTCACCATCAATAATAATACAACAACAGTTAAAACTAATGATGAGGGTGTGGCCAAAATAAAGATAAGCGAAGCTCCAGGAACATACAAGATAACAAGCAGCTACAATAATCAAAGCTATGAAAACAATATAACAATAATTAGCAGAGAAAGAACAAGCACAAGAATCCTATATCAGAACATGAGCACAGTGGCTGTCAATTCCAAGGTCGATGGCAGGATAGGCAAATACTTTGAAGTAAACCTAACCGACGATGAAGGACAGCCGTTAAATAACATGCCAGTTCAAATAGGATTCAATGGAGCAGTCTATAATCGTACAACAAATGCTACAGGCGGTGTAAAACTACAGATCAACCTTGGATATGAAGGCTCATACACCTTTGCAATAGCATTCTTGGGAGACAATAAATATGCAGGCTCATTTGAAGTTGCAATCATCAAAGTCAGCAAGCAAGCTCCTAAGATAACCGCACCTGCAAAGACATATAAAGCCAGTGCAAAGACAAAGACAATCACTGCAACATTCCTATCCGATAAAGGACATGGAGTAAAAGGCAAGAAGATCAACTTTGTTATAAACGGCAAGACCTATACAGGCACAACAAATGATAAGGGAGTTGCTAGCGTAAAGGTTTCTTTAAATAAAAAAGGAACATACACCTGTACAGCCAAATTTGCAGGAGATGGAATGTATAAGGCAACTAGCACTAATTTCAAGGTGAAAATAATATAGAATTCAATGCCAATGGAATAGCTTAAAAACTATGTTAAAAATAAGTAAAAAAAAATAAAGAATGGACTTCCATTCTTTATTTAAATTTTTTCCACCAATATTACTCTTGATATCTTAATAACTAAACCACACTTAGCAACTTAATAATCTGACGAGTTAAAAAGTCCAATATCTCTTTTTTATTCTCCCTATCCTCACTTGGATTTAAGGGGAAGGCACCTACAGACCTTAAATGAACATCATCTTCATAAAAATATCTCTTTTCTATCTCCAGGATATAGCACATATGCTGCAATTGTATCCCCAATAGCATCCTTATAGGAATGCATCTTTACAATATCATCATTCTTAAAGGATTCATCATTGATGTTCAATTTATACTTTGCATCGAAATGAATGCGATAAGCATTACCCCCAAACTCTATTGACAAGGTATAATCAGGCCTTAAGGCAACTGAATAGGAATGAAAAGCCATATCCTTATTGAAGGTCTTGTTATACATCAAGTCTATCCTTATGTCCAAATCATCAGATGAAGGCAAATCATTGTCCAACAAGTCAGACAAGTTCAAGTCAAATCTTTTGATAGCCCCTTCCCTAAGGGAGATGTTCAAGTTCTCTTCAATAAAAAGATCATCAAAACGTATTTCAGTATCTGTCAATTCACCAACTATATCCAAGAGTTCAAAATAGCACCAGTATTCATAAAGACGATACACCTTCTTCTCATAGCCACGAAAATCATCAACAACCTGATTCCAGTTAAGCTTGAAACCGAACTCAAATAAAAGATAATATTCAAGAATGTCACGATAACCCTCTTTCTTCTGCAAAACCTGTGAATTAAGAGGAGGATAATCCATAGGAGAAATGTCTAAAAAATAGCGTGAAGAGAGATAATAGCTAAGTGTTTCCTTATATTCATGAAGCTTATCCAAAGAGTAGCCTTCATCTATCCTTTTTATTAAATCATCAATCAAGTCATCTATATACAATAGAAAGTTTTTATAGAATCGATTCTCAGGAGTGTCTATATTGTCCACATACTTTATTTCATTTATCTTTAATGGAAGATATCCTTTAGTTCTAGACAAAACAGAATCCAAATGACCATTATCAAGGCCATCATACCTTTCCAAATTATCACTGTTAGAAAAGACCTCAACAAGCTCATTAGGCCCAATATTAGATGCAAGGGAGCTTGGAACTTCTTCCCTGGACTCCTCAAGCAAAGTATACAAATTGCGAGACAAATACTCAACAGTGGATGGAAGATTCTCATCCTCAAATAGATACTCAAGAAGCATAAAATCCTCATATGGAGTCTTATTGATGTCACTTACTTCCAATGACTGATAGACAGGGGAGTTAAGCTCATAGATTAGACCAGAAGAAAAACGAGACAAATCCCCAATCATAGTGGCATAGTCTTTAGCATAATTTATCTTGCGAGAACGAACCTCTATAGGGCATTTGAAAAGAAGGCCTTCATCCTTATAAATGTCTATAAATGTCTTGCCTACATAGCTTCCAAAGTTTAAAAAGCCAGAATTAGTGTTTGACAGCAACTTCAATGGACTGTTTTTGCTGTTCTTTAAACTTTCATAAACATCAAGATTCAGATCGCCTTCAAATTCAATTGTATACTCATATTCCTCAAGAAGAAGAATATTTGCATTAAAGCTATCATTCTTATAGTATTGAATGGGAGTCTTATTATCAAAATATTCAACTATTGGAACATTGTATAGGATAAGGTTTTCTAAAATAATCTCTTTATTAAAGTTTTCTATAGATGGTATGTATCCATCATATTCTTTTGAGATTTTGAATGTTCCCAATTGATTAGATTCATTATCGATAGCATTTATTTTAATGTATTGCTCCATGTTGCACCTTTAATTGAATGACGATTTGATTAAATAGTATGTGCAAATTATGCACATACTGAAAAATAGTTTAATGATTATCTCTTTTAAAACTGATAAGATTTTAGTTAATGAATGAAACATATCTTTGCTTACGAAGCACTTTTCTCATCTCAGTTAATTTCTTATAGGATTCTGGATATTTAGCCATCTCCACATCATCAATGGAACTGTCCAAGCAGATCTTGTGAAGCTCATCAATTGTATCTCCAATGATCTTTTCGGAGCCATGTAATTTTGGAAGCATCTTTTGCTTTATTTGGGCATCAAAATATCTTTCCCAATTGCTAAATTCATCAGGCTTGTTCTCATATTCCCATGCTACAGCCATGAAACGAACTATTTCATTAATTACACGGAAACCGAAATCAAATCCAGATACTTTTAATACAGATTGGAACTTTTCAATCTCTGAAGATAAAATGTTCCAGAAAGGTTTATTTTCTACTTTAACTCCATCAAATAACTCTCTTAATTCATCTATTCCCTTACTACGAATATTATTACCATCCAATGGATTTTCTAAATATGATAGGTTTCCATCAGGACCAGATAGTTTAATATCGCCATTCATATAGGATGCAGCAGAATATGTTTTAAATTCAAGGACATTAGCACGATCTAGAACCTTAGGAGAGAACATGTATGTTGTTTCATCTACATTGACTGTTCCTATGATAAACAGATTATCAGGGATTTCTAAAGCTTCTTCTCCATAGAGAGGTATTTTTTCTTTACTTTCAATAGCTGATAAAAAGTCTGCAAAGTAGCGCTCTACATGGGAAAGGTTCATTTCATCAAGAATTAAGAAGTGAGGTTCATCAGACTTTTGTGCCTGTGTGATTAAGTCATATGCTGGAGTGGATTGATATTTATTGGTTATTACATTGTAATAGCCTACTATGTTTCTGTTTTCAGTCCAATTAGCACCTACAGGGATTATTTTGTAATTTTGAGAATTAAAGTCGATTAAATCAATATTCTTTTCGTTTAATTGTGCAATTTGCTCTGAAGAATATCTTTTAGCTGAACTCCAATCTGGATTAAATCTTTCTAAAGAAGTGTCAATATTTTTAATTTTAACATCAATTTCAGCCCCTACACCCTTCTCTTCCAAATACTCTCGGATATTTTTACTTAATTTTCTTAATTTAAACTTAATATGGATATTAGCATTAGAAAATCTTCCACAAGAAATTATTTTACAATCCATTTGATTCTTATTAAAAGGTATATAATCAAATATTTCATAAGGAACAATGAATTCTCCTGGTTTAATAGAAGTTGTTGTAATTTCTTTTTTAAAACTTATATCTCCCTTAAATTTTGTAAAATTAGTATTAACCATATTTTCAAGAGAATTAACATTTAATTCTAAACCAACTAATTGAATTTCGTGTGAAACTTTATTTTCTTTATCTTTTTCTATTGATTCTAATTCGGATAAATACAATTTTTCAAACTCTTTTTTAAGTTTTAAACTATTTTTATCATAATATACTTGAATTACAGGACTAATAATCCCATTACCTTCAATTCCATCAACTTCAATTTGATATTCACCACTAAATTGATCAATAGGCAAATAATTACTAAAAAATTCATTTGATATTGTCCAACCAGGGTTCATTTCTTTACCTTTTTCAAAAATATTCCACGAAGATCTTCTTGTAGTAACCTGAACCTCTACAAAATCTTCAGTATCTTTTGATAATCTATTCATTTCAGAAACTAAAATAGGATTATTATTAGAAATATATTGAGAAAACAATTGAGATAATTTAGTTTTCCCAGTTCCAGAGTTACCAGTCAAAATAGCAAATGGCTTAACCTTTAAAGAAAGCAAATAATTCTCAATAGTTCCTTTATCAAACAAATAACCATTATCTAAAAGGAAATCATAAAAAGAGTTATAGTTTTTAGTCACTTCTTCCCCACCTTTTTTTCGTTTTTCCACATTAGTTTTTTTAAAAGCTTCAACTAATTCATCCTTCATTTTAAATTCAAAAGCACCATCAACATTTTTTCCATAAAAGAACCTTGTCCAATAATTTTCGGTACCATCGTCATTATAAATAGGTTTTTTATTTAAGAATTCTTTAATTTTTCTTGAATTAGAAATAATAATACTATTATAAGACTTTTCATCCAAAAATCCTAATTCTTCCCTTTTTTTAGAAATCTGGCTTGTAGTAGCGGAATAATTATCCATTTCATTCATGATTTCTAAAATGCTAAACATCTTATCATCAATTAATTCTTTATTTTCTAAAACCTTGACCCATTCATCTACTGAAAGATCTGTTTTATTTTCATAATTGTCAATGACAAAAGCATATAAATCTAAAAAATAATTTAAATCATTTATTAATTCCTCATCGGAAGGCACATTACTTGCATCATAATATTTTGCTACAATTGTTCCTGCACTATGTTTTTTTAGTACAGCTGTGTCTTCAGAGAAGTCCATATTAAATAAAAAATCATCTCTAAGTTTGTTAGATTCCTCTAAAAACTCTCTAATATGTCTTGATTTATTTTTTAAATAAATTAATAAATATTTGCCATGTTTTTTCTCAATTTCTTGATAAAATAAAGCTCTAAATGTTAAATAAAATCCAGACATATCTGGTTTAAATAAATAAGCAACATTAATAGCACCTAAGTTTTCATCAATATTATGCAATGTAAAATCTAACCAAGGCATATGAGCTAAATTACCTATACCTGCAGAACCTTTACCACATTTTGGCTCACCAAGTAGCTCATTTATATCATTTTTTAAATCATTTCTAATAAAAATTAGCAATCGGGATGAGATTGTTGGTTCCACCCAGAACGCTCTTTGGCCCTTTACGGATACTCGTTTAAAGTACCCTTTTCAAAATCCTTCTTTTAAAATAAGTAGTCCCCCTTATCTTTTAAAATGTTTGATAAGATACAAATTGTTAGAAAAAATTATTAAAAATATTTGTAAATATTCAAACTTTTTATATATAGTTAACTATATATTAACAATTATAAAAAACTTTTTAAAAAAAAATGATTTCCTTTATTAGACAAAGATGAAAATTTAAATTTCTTGATTAATAATTTAATAAATTTTTCTAAAAATTAAAGATGATAATGAATGGGCAATGGTATATAATATAAGTAAAGGCAGATTTGAAAAACTTACAAATGATTATAAACCAAGAATTTTATATACTGATGGAAAAAGAAGTTCAGTAAATCCATTAATCAAAAAGATTTTGGCGAAGACATATTAATTGTGTTACATAATCATCAAGATGGAACTTTTTTAAGCCCTGGAGATTTTTCTAAGGGATTTTATGCGTCGGAAAATATTAAATACGTGCTAGTACATACTAATAAGTATATATTTATAACTCAATTTAATGATGTTCCTCAATCTTATGAAGATTTTGATGAGTTTATTGATAGATATAACCATATTAGAGCTAGTTCAAGTCCTGAAAATTCTTGGATGAAATTTAACGGAGATTCTATTATAAGCAGATATATTTCAGTAGAGATGATGATAAAAAATGCCTAAATGGATAATCAGAAAAAAGTAGATTCAATGGGCTTTGATGATTCTGAATGGAATAGAATAATGCAACTTCTTGATGACCCTAAGATATCCGATGCTGAAAAGGAACTTATTTTTGAAAGTTATAAAAAGTCTTTATATGAAAAAATGGGTGTTAAAGTTTAAGTTATTTATAAATCCTGATTTTTTCTTTTTTTACTTTTCAGATGCTATCTCTAAATCTTTTTATACTACTTTTAACATAATTCTTATTATAAACCTTGCTAGTAACTGTTTATGCTCTTTTGGAATACCTGGAAAACTTATAAGAGTAAAGAAAACAAATTAAGAGTTTACAATTGAAAATTTAGAAAGAGAATTTTATTTGAAAAAAAATTGAGAATTAAACTCCGAAATTATTGAATCTAATCATCATTATGTCAATAATTCAGTTGAATTAGAAAAATAGGAGATTCCTAATAAAAAAATAGGAAAATATTAAATATCTTAATGAGTGAACATTATGACTTTATCGAATGCAGAATATAAACAAAAATATATTGAATATTTAATTTTATTATTATTAGGGGACTTTAAAAATAAATTATCTGTATTGCATATTCAAAAAGAAATATATTTGTTATATAACTTTGATGTAGAGTTAAAAAAATTATTTTCCTTTGTAAAACATTATAAAGGACCCTATCTAGATTTAATTAATTCGTGCTGTGAAACTCCATTTTATTTAGATGGTTGTTGGGAATATTTTGAACCGAAAGAAAAAATTAGTGGAGGATTTTTAAAAATCACTGATAAAGGTTATAAAGAATATTTAAAATTTCTTCAAAAAATTAAAGATGAAAATCAGGAAGAATTACTTCATATAAATACCGCTATAAGTATGTTAAATAGGTTATATGGTTCTTTAGATTGTGAAGAATTATTACTGCTGATTTATACTGAGTTCCCAGAGTACACTGAAAAATCAGAAGTGTATTCAAATATAATATCTAAAAAAACAAATATTGCAAAAAATTTATTTGAAAAAAAAGTTATTAGCGAGGAAAAATATAATGAGTTATCAGGAATCTTATAATAAATTTGTTTTTTGCAGATTTCCTAAGGTTTCTTTCATATGGTTTTTTAGAGGAACTAAAACAAAGCAATTGTTATAATTTTTTAGATTATTATAATTTTGCTATTGGTTCAAAAGTTTTTGAAGAAATAAATCAACACCTTGATAATAACTTAATTAATAAATTACATTTTTGTCCAAACAATAATTACAATTATTCTGCTTTAATTGCTCCTCTTTTATCTAACGAAGAAAAAAATAAAAATAAAGGAGAATATGAAGTAATAGGTTTATCTTTACATTATTTGTCTTTAAATCAAGTGAAATACATAATTATTGATGATAAAAGAGCAAGAAAATTTGCAAAAAGAAATTTTGAAGAATTACAAGAGTATATTACTGGAACAATAGGCATTATTATATTTTGTTCAAAAGATAATTTTATTTCAAAAATTGATGCTGCAAATATATTAAAAGATATTGAATTTGCAATCGAAAATCATGATGAAACTCAAGGGAATTTCATTTGTAGTCTTGGGAAACAAAATTATAAAAAAATAATCGATGATGCGATTAAAATGTTGGATGTAGAGTAAAATGGTTGAATTTGATTCATTTATTAATGTAGAAAAAGTTATTGAAGCAAAAGATAGTAATTATGTTACTAAAGAATTATCTTTTGACGATAAAACCATATTAAACACACCATATAAGATTTTTAATGTGTCTAAAGTAAAATTAAATAAATTAGAATTGCCTCTTAAAGGAAATATTATTGAAACTACTAAATTTATCAATAATAAAAAATCATATGATGCATTATATAATTTACTTGAAAATTCTCCTAATAATCAAAAATCAAAATTAAATCAATTTTTTAAGGTAGATAATACATTTAAATCATATAAATCAATTATATCTTTGACTTTCTCAAAAAACCCATTTAAATCTAATAAATTTACTCATGGGCACAGTAAACCCCTTTCATTTTCTAATTTCGAATATTTATTAGATTATATGTATGAATATTCAACTTTATTTGTATTGATTCCAGATATTGATTTTAAGTCATTTGATTCTATGGATAATTATATGGAGTATATTGAAAAAGCAGTAAATGTTGTTTCTTCATTTAATAATAAACCTATTTTTGTTCCATTATCTATGAAATTGGACAACAGTAATCTTGAAAAATTATTACATTTTTATAAAGAGAATAACTATAGCAATATTTGGTTTAATTTTTATTCCAATCAAATAAATACTAAAATTTCTATCATTCGTTATTCTTTAAGATTAATCAATCGTTTATTTAAAGGAAATGCAGTAACATATTTTTCTAATATGAAAAAAGAAATTAATAAACATCTTGATGATGTTTACACTTTACCATCTGATTTTTTAGGGCCTTTTTTCGGTTGTGATTTTCTAGGTTCAAATAGAGAGTCAGGTTTTCCTGGGAAAAATATTAAAAGAACCGCTAAAGAAAAAAGGGAATTTGAAAGAAAAAATTTAATTAATAAAAATCGTATTTTTGATTCATCAAGCTATTATTATTTTAGTATTTTAGAATATCCATCTGATTTAAGAATTAAATTCAAAGTCAATTCTACAAACTAACGGATTATCAGATATTATAAATTCAAGTATTTTAAGTCAAGAATTAACTAGAGTAAATAATCATGTTATTGAAAATAAAAATATAGGCAAATATCTTAAAAATAAAAAAATGTTTAACGATAATATAAAATTAAAAGATGATTTGCTAATTATTGATGAAAATCAATCCAGTTTATCAGATTTTTTTAGTAAACTTTAAACTTATTTTTTAATAATGGAATATAGCACGTTAAATAATTTAACGAAAACTAATTTTTTATAAAATTTTTACTAATTTTTCTAAAAATTCTTCTCAACTTATATAACTTCGTTACTGAGTACCAGTTGGTAATGAATCTCTATTTTATTTTTAAAAAAAAAAGCAATTTTTAACTATTTTTACTACTTTTTACCAATCACTATTTTTATATAAATTATCCTAAACAAGCACACACCACCCCCCACTACCTTTTTTAAGCACTATCCATTAAGCCTCTAACTTTCCACTATGTATAATGAAGATAGTGAAAAGCAGGTACCCTAGTTGTATGACATATAGATTACACTTACTACTTTTTTCACTATCTTTCGCACGAGTTTAAAAAAATATCTATTTTCACCAAAAAACGATAACAACAAAATCGTAGGAAAAGAAAGATGGGAGTGCAATCACCTTGATCAACATTATCGAAGAAACACCAGACCATATCATAATCATGCTACCCGTATTCATACCAAACTTACCGGATTGTGAATACCAATATGGGGAAAAGCCCTTGACCGCAGATCAAATAATCCAATTCGCAAGGGATTATGAAGAATGGCTGATAGTTGACCTTGAACATGAATTCCTCTATACTGGCCAGGTAATAGGAACAGTAATAAAATCACATGTTAACACAGAACCAGTCACCGTGAAATTCATTGACAGCACACCACGAGAATATCCTACCGGCACATGGTTTGTTACATTGAAAATTACAAACCAAGATGTGATTCAAGGAATACATAACGAACACTATACCGGCGGAAGTGCAACCACTATCGAAAGAGAAGATACTGACAAGCTAAGGAAAATCTTAAATGTTCCAATAACATCAACAACAAAGTCAAAAATCAAACGCATACCCATAAGCGAGATTAAAAACCCAGTGGTGATCACTATAAGCATTGTTCATTCTCCTTGTGTTCCTCTTGCAAATTTTGTAGTTTAAAAAGCAAAAATAAGGTGTCTAACATGACCGAAGAAATAAATGAAAAAATAAACACTCAACTCGAAGAAGAGATCAAAGGATTCGGCACACGTGTAGTAGAAATATTTAAAAACACAAAATCAACTAAAAAAGAAAATGAAGATCCTGAAGATGATAACACTAAAAAATCACAGGAATTCATAACTGTAGCAGAATTTAATGAGTTCAAAATCGAAACCCTCGAGTTTGTAACTGAAATGAACAATAAGGCCAATAATCTTATTAAAGCCTCTGAAAAATTCGGAGACCCTGAAGATGACTATGCTGAGATTGTCAATAAAGTAGATACTTTGTTGCAAGGATTGCATAATGAACTTTTAGGCAAGGAAATTACAATTGAAGACCGATTGGACAAGAGGAACACATTAGTAAGAATGTCATTGAAAGTGCATCAGTCAAAAAGGATTCTAAAACTTTTAGACAAACAGTCACAGATGCGTTCTGCAGAAGAAAATAATCTTAAAAAAGACTTGAGCAAATGGTTCCACAAACTGGAAAGAAGAATACAGAACCTCATAGACATCTACTATGAAAATGAACTGTTCTTCCTCCATATCAACAAGGTTACCACTATCGTAGAGGATATGAAGCCAGAATACAATACCATACTCTTGAAGCATGGGTTGACAGTATTCTACAATGCCCGGGAAACTGCCACCACATTGTACACTATTCAACAGAAAAAGGTTTCCAGTAAGACAGGCCTCTACGAACCAAAAATCATGCGAGAAACTGATGTCGGATTGTTCCGTACCAACCCAGAAATAGAAGACAGCCTAAGGTACAGCACATTTCAAGCTAGTAATTCCACATTGATTCGTGTTAGTAAAAATATCACCAACAACCTAGCAGATAGCTACCATAAAGGATTAGGAATCGAGGATGTTGGGCATAAGATTACTGAGGAATTCACTGGTTTGAAAGGTTGGCAAGCAAAGCGAATAGCAAGGACGGAGATTAATTCCGCAAGCAATGTAGGAACATTCAGTGTTTACGATGAACTTGGTGTAGAATACCATATGTGGTGGACAGGCAATGATGCCCGTGTAAGAGATTCACATAAGCCTTTGCATAGCCATATAGTAGCAGTTGGTAACACTTTCAGCAATGGCTTGTTGCATCCTGGAGACAAATCAGGACCCATAAATGAGTGGATTAATTGTCGTTGCACTAGTGTGCCCTATATTATTCCGTTGGGTATGATGGCCCCTCCAGGAGTAAAAGAGTTTACTGAAGATCAACTGATACCTATTCCAGATTATGATTCTAGTAAAGATAGAGGAAAAATCATTAATTCTTCATCAAATAGTTTTAATAATGTGTTGAAAGTTCCAAATAATAAATTAAAAAAAGAAGGACATAATTTTAGAAAAAAAGAACTGGAAGAGCTTTTAGAACTTAAAATTCGTGAAAAATCTCTAAAACAACCCATTATAAAATCCGATAACACTCCATTAGTTGAATTAGAGCATCCTATACTAAAAAGAGAATTAGACAATTTTGACAAATTTTTAGAAGATAAAGATATTGAATATTTTCAAATGTATACTTTTGATGGTAGGGAAGCTTCAAAATTGTATATTGGTAAAATGCATGAGGTTGATGTGCCTAATGAAGAAATAATTGAAGCAGTTAGGAAAGGAGGGAAAATCTCAGTACATAATCATCCTACTAATTTTGATAATATGCATTCTATTTCAGATATTTATACTCAAATTGAAACAGGAATAGAATTAAATATAGTTAAATCATATACTAAAAAATATATTGTAGTTGCAGAAGATTTATCTTCTAAAGAAAGAAAATATTTACTTAATCAATTAGAAAAAATTGAAAAAAAATATAATGAATTTATAGAAAAAGAAAAAAAACCTTATTTAAGAGGATTGGATAAAATAGATTTAACAGTTGCTGAAAGAGAATATGCCGAAGAAATTATACATCAATATGTAGTAATTAACAATTATGATAAATATGAAAAAGTGATGAGTTATTTCTTTAAAGCGAATCCAAGTATTGATTTATATGTTTATGATATTTAGATGAGGGGGAATAAAATGAATGAAAATAATAAGAAAATAAAAGAAAAGAGCGCTGAAGACTATTCTGATTTAGATTCTTTTTTAGAAGAGGTTTTTGGCCCTACTGATGATATAGAGTGGACTGAAGAGAAACGCAAACGTTTTGAGGAAATAAATAATAAGTGCCCTTTTTCTCCTACCCGTAATGAATGGCCGAATATAAAAATTCATAGAGAAGAATTAAAAGAAGATTAAAAAGAATCAATAATTGTAACTTATTGGGGAATTTTATAGGCATAAATTCTAAAAAAATAAGCAATAATTATAGGTTGGATAGTCCATTTATTCAAATAATATTGAGGAATTGATAAATAAGGAATTATTGACTTCATTGATCTCTTATATGACGTTACAACCCTTGATAATCAAGATAATAAATTGATTATACTTAAGGCAATAATTAATGGAGATTAAATATGAAAAGTGAATTAGTGCCAGGTTATGATTTTGAATACACTTACGACGGTGTGTTGCTGATTGAATATGACACATATCATTACAAAAACTATGAAATCAATAGGGTTTATTTGGAAGATCACATTGAAAAGTTAATAAAATTGCCTGATGTTTATGTGATTTGCCTGGAACAGTAGGGAAGGCTAAAAAGTTCATAAGCACAAGATATGAGTTAGATTTAAATCTGTCTGATGGGAAATTAGGTTTGTATCAATGGTGTAATCTATTTGGAAAAATCCATCGTGGACAAAATTATGAAGATATTAAAGAGGATAATTGCAGGATGCTCTTAGATCTTGTTAGGAAATATCCAGAACATTCTGATATTATTTACCTTAAAAAAGTTAAAGATATCGGCACATCTTCAAAAATGGATAATTCTCTTGATGAGCGTATTAATCAAATGGAAGAAGCTCTTAAGCCAGTCCATGATATGGTGGATGATGTTTATTCATGCCAAATAAATGATGATTTAATTAATTTAGATGATTTTGTGCCTTTTGAATTCCTTTCTGAATATGCATATAAAAAAAGGTTTTGGTTGACATATAATGAAAAACCGGATATATTTGAGCTAGAAACCTCTTATAGGGATAAGATTTATAGTTTTGATTCTGTTACAGAATCAGTGATATTTGTTATGGATGAGATGAAAAATTTCATTGATAAGTATCCTCAATATTCTAGATTGATTCCGGATTACAGCTCTTTTATTAAATATAAAGAAAAACTTATAGAGGAGTTTGAGGGTGAATAAGCCTAAAATAAGAAATGATTATTTTAAACTGGATAGTTCATTTATTCGGATAATATTGAAAAATGATTGAATCTCTAGTCTATTTAAAAATTATTAGAGATTTCCAATCAATTTCTAAATCTATTTTTCTAAACTAACTAATTTATAAAAAATAAATGAATAATCGTTTAAAATAACTTTATCTACAATTTTTCCTACATATAAATTTTACAATCTTTCCAAAGCTCATAATTTTTTTCCTTCAAAAAAATTAACTTCCCCAAAGCATAATTTGCAAAGCTTTATAAACAGCAAATACCAATACTGTTTAAAAAGATATTGCAATAGCTAATTGCAATCTCACTGCTTTTTTTATTTAAAGGGGGTTAATCATGAATGGCAGGGATAAATGCGAACTTCTAAACGAAGTCCGGCAAAGGATAGCCAAAGCGAACAATATTGAATTTGACTTTGAGGAATGCACATTCGAAGGGAACTGCAGCGGGACATGCCCTAAATGTGAAAGCGAAGTTGCATACCTTGAAAGAGAGCTTGAAAAAAAACAGGACAATGGCGAAAAGATAGACATTGAAGGAATATTCACATTAAAGGAAAAAGAGCCTACTAAACTATTATGCAAAGATGTCTTTGTGCCTTTTGGAAATTTTGAACCTGTAAGACCTAAAATGGAGATTCTAGAAAAGAGCCCATATTGTGAAACTTTCGGCGATATAGAGTATAAAGATTATGCTTTTACATACCTTAAAATCTTTTATTTAGGGAATGATGAAGAGATAGTGCTTCCATATAATGAGAAGGAATATGATGGAGATATAACTGTTTTTGAAATCAAAGAGGACGAATATGAATAAAATCAACATCCTATCAGTATCTCGCCTTAGAACATATACAGATGGAGATGGAATAACAAGCCTTGTAGCAACTATGGGATGTCCATTAAGATGTGCATACTGCCTTAATCCAAGCTCATGGGATGGTACGGCCTATCCAAAATCCTTGACTGTGGATGAGCTATACGAAGAGCTAAAAAGAGACAATATCTACTTTCTCTCAACAGGTGGAGGGATAGCATTCGGCGGAGGAGAGCCTCTCTTATACCATAAATTCATAAGGAAGTTCATAGAAAAGTACAGCTCCACCAAATGGAAATTCTATTTGGAAAGCTCCCTATCATATAAGACAGATTCCTTAAAAGATATAATCGACCTTATCGACTACTTCTATATAGACTGCAAGGACATGGACAAGACCAGATATGAGCTATACACAAAAGGAGACTACGATCTCTTCTTCGGCAATCTAATCTATCTAAAGGAACATGTGGACAATAACAAAATAAAGATAAGAGTTCCAAGGATAAAGGGATTGCATAAATCTGATGAAGCTGAATCAAACCTTAAAGTGCTTCAAGAGATGGGATTTACAAATATAGAAATATTTGACTACATTGATGATGTTGAAATCCATAAGCCAATATCTGATAAGGCCATAAGAAACAAAAAAGACTTTTTAGAAAGAATAAAAGAATAATTTCTTAACTTAAATAAATTTTAAAAAATTCGAAGACTTTAAGTCTTAATTGATACGAATAAATTGATTTTATACAAGAAAACAATTTCACACCATAAAGTAAATTTTACGAAATAAGAACAATTTTACGAAATAAAATCAATTTCACACCATAAAGTAAATTTTACGAAATAAGAACAATTTTACGAAATAAAATCAATTTCACACCATAAAGTAAATTTTACGAAATAAGAACAATTTTACGAAATAAAATCAATTTCACACTTTCACATCAATTTAACAACATCACAACAATTTTACGAAATAAAATCAATTTCACACTTTCACATCAATTTAACAACATCACAACAATTTTACGAAATAAAATCAATTTTAACTTCTTTAAATTAAAAATAAAGTATAAATAAGAGGAATTACAGAATTTTAAATCAAACGGTAACTCCTAAAAAATCTGGAGGTGATTTTATGGTAAGGAATTTTATTTTTTGCCGAGCAAAAATCAATTTTGTTAAAAATCGCAACCATCAAAGCAAAAATTTTAGGAGGATTGATGTGTCCATTCAAAAGAAATTTTGGATTGGAGTAGTATTTTACCTACTTTATTTGTTGGTAATATACAGCATGCTCATGCTGGTTTTTTTAAGGCTAGTATGAACAATTAATCCTCAGATATAAATTACAGGAATAAACAAATATTACAAGAATTTAGTTTTTTCACTACACTCGATGTGTTTGGGTTCCCGTTTATATTGTAACAGACACTTCCTGTAATTTACATCATGATTAAATAAATTTATATATTATTTAAATCATAATTTTATTTAGAGTTTAAAAATTCTTTAATTGGAATTTTTAATTCTAACTAAAATTTTTGCTTTTTTCAATATCTATCGAGTGTATTGCAGGAATTTTTTCTTGCAATAAGATATTGAACAAATGATTGAATCTCTAGTCTATTTAAAAATAGAATAGAGATTTCCAATCAATTTCTAAATCTCTTTTTCTAAACTAACTATTTTTTAAAAAAATAAATGAATAATCATTTAAAATAACTTTATCTCAATTTTTCTCACATTTAATTTACAATTTTTCCATACTTCACTTTACAGCCAAAGACTTGATCATACGAAATAGAGACATTTAATTTTTATATTCTGAATTATTCTTAAAATGGAAGAGTTTATAAACGACGATATCCATAAGATAAATGCTATAATCAAGACAATAATGAAATGATTATAGGACTATTTTTAAGAAAAAAGATTTTAAAGAATAAATATCAGCTGCTCTAAAGAAAAGGGGGACGATAATATCATAAACGATTATGAAGAGGAAATGATCGATGAAATGATGAAGATAGAACAATTTACAAGCCATTGCTGCTTTGTAGATGAAGAGGGCATGAATTCAGTTGATGGGGACTTCCTCACTGCCATCGCTCTATGTGTGAACTTTATGTATAATTTCATAGACATTCAAAACATTGAATCCGGCAGCGAGGATGAGGATGACTTGAACTTTCAGCTCATCATGAACAAGATAGAATACTACCAAAAGATGGAAGAAATATGCAAAAAATATAAGGAGGAATAATAAATGGATGTAATGGATATGATTAAGGAAATAGAAACTGGAAATGACTATTGGCAGGAAGGCTTGGATTATCATATGGATTGTAAAGTAACAGTGAACAATGTCCGCACAAGATGCGATCAAGTCAGCATAGTGCAATGTGATATGTCAAAGTATGGCAAGGGCATCGAGCTTTTGCTGGAACTTCGAAGAGGAGATTTCATAAGCTGGATATATCTTGACGATGTTGTATCATTTGATGTGCAGATGATGGATAATGTCTTAAGGGAGGAGAAAAAGAATCATTAAAATGATGTGGATGAACTATCAAAAATATAATGTACAAATTTGAATATTGGAAATAATAGAAAAATATATAAACTCCAAAAATATATATTTAATCCAGTCATTTTTTAGAATATTGATGTATTCTAAATTACTTCTTCAGTGCCTTATTAGTAACTATGCTAATAAGGCACAAATCACTCATTAAAAAAATAAAAAATATTCTATTTTTCAAAAACCAAACCAATTACATCACAGACCAATTAATGCAAATCACTAAGACCATCTAGGCTATTGCATTGAAATACATACTTTTTTTATCTAAATCAGCTTTTTTATCCCTTATTGATATGAATTTAATATTAATTAAAGTTTAAAGTGTAAGAATGTATAGATTACGATTAAACAAAAACTAGAAATATTATATAACTATCAAATTATTAAAAATTGCTTTAATTAAAACAACTAAAAAAAGATTACTATCAAAATTATGATAGCTTAAATTAATTATTTCATATCAAAAAATTGACAATAAAACAACACCCTTTAAGAACTGTAAAAGACAAACCCTCCTTATAAAAACAACCCATCCATATTGGCCCTAAAAAAAGAATTTAAGCCACTTAATTATTAAATGACTTAATATTTGTAGTCAAAATATTTAAATAAATCCTAAATAATAAATATAAATTAATTCATAGCATTTTAGAATAAAACATTAAAAATTATGCAATTAAATCTAAATATAATGGGAGTGGGCCATGAGAGACATTGAAGAACTTAAAAAGACACCAGGACTGTCACTTAAAAGATATCTTATTCTTTTTATTGCAAATCTTATCGGATTGTATCTAATCAGCTTTGGATTGGATTTCACCGTCACCAATCTAGGCAGAGTCATAATATTCATATTTTTCATAAGCATCTTCAATGCAGCAATATGGCCTCTGGTAACAAGGATATACATGCCCCTTATGGTTTGGACCTTTGGAATCGGAGCACTCCTTTTAAACGGAGGGGTCTTTGCCTTCTTCGGCCCATACTTTGGCTTAGACATATCAGGATGGGGAATAGTCCTTGCCCCATTAACAATTGCCCTTATTACAATCGTCCTATCAACCCTTATGGACGCTGAGGATGATGGCACATATTATCAGGCTGTTCTTAGAGAAGCCCAAACTAAAAGAAAAGGAGAGATTAAGGATTATCCTGGGCTAATCATTGTTGAAATCGATGGGCTTGCATATGACGTGCTCTTGGAAGCTGTAGAGAAAGGAGTCATGCCAACTGTCAAGTCAATGATTGACAACAAAACCCATATCCTTAAAAAATGGGAGACTGACCTCTCCTCTCAAACCGGAGCCAGCCAAGCAGGTATCCTACATGGAAACAATGAAAACATCACCGCCTTCAGATGGATTGAAAAGGAAAACAACAATCAGATGATGCAGTGCTCTGGAGTTACAAAGGTAAAGGTTCTTGAAGAGAGAATATCAGACGGTAACGGCTTGCTTGTTGAAAATGGGGCAAGCAGATCAAACCTCTTTTCAGGGGATACAGACAATGTCATATTTACCTTCAGCAAAATAACAGACCTTAGAAAGCTTTACAATGGCGCTTGGTTTTCAATCTTTTCAAATCCAAGCGAATTCGCACGTATAGTAATTTTAGTCATAGAAGACATGGTCCATGAGATCTATTCCCAACTTAAGCACAGCATACTAAATATCCGTCCAAGAATCTCAAGGGGCATCGCATATATTCCAACAAGGGCCGGAACAAATGTCTTCATGAGGGAAATCAATACCGAAACCCTTATTGGGGACATGCTGATTGGAGACATTGACGTTGCATATTCAACATATCTAGGCTATGACGAGATTGCCCACCATTCAGGAGTGAGAGATGAGGATGTATGGTTTGCCCTTAAGGGAATGGACAAGCAGATAAGGCGCTTGATCTATGGAAACAAATACTCTCCAAGGGAATATGAGTTTGTCATACAGTCAGACCATGGCCAAACCAATGGTGCAACATTCAAGCAAAGATATGGCCAGTCATTTGAGGACTTTGTAAAGTCCTTGCTTCCTCACGAGACCAATATCTATGCAAAGATGTCCTCAAACGAAGACCACTTTGCAGAGGTCTACATTCCATTTAAAGATAGAATAGATAAATTTAAAAACAGGAACAAGCCAGATGAGGATAAGCTGATTTCAGAGTCTGAAGTTATTGTCCTTGCCTCTGGAAACCTTGCAATGATCTATCTTACCCGATGGAGCCATAGGCTGACTTATGAAGAGATCAATGAGATGTTTCCAGATATGATAAGTGAAATAGTGAATAATGAATATGTAGGATTTGTTTTAGTCCGCTCATCTGAAAATGGTGATATGGCAATAGGCAAGAATGGAATTTATTACCTGGATAGCGATGAGATAGAAGGGGAAAATCCTCTCATTGGATTTGGAGACAATGTTACCCAACATCTTAAAAGAAACAGCTCATTCCAGTACACACCGGACATTCTTGTAAACAGCTTTTATGATGTGGAAAATGATGAGGTATGTGCATTTGAAGAGCTGGTTGGAAGCCATGGAGGCGTTGGAGGAAGCCAGTCAGAGCCATTTATTTTATATCCATCAGATTGGGACATTCCAGATGAGGAGATTGTAGGTGCTGAGAATATATATAGGATATTGAAGGATAATTTGGCTAAGATGAAAGAAAAATAGTAAGATAGTGATAGGCCAGTATAAAATTTATACTAACTAGTGTTTAGTATAAAAAAGTATACTAACTAGTGTTTAGTATAAAAAATATACTAAATAGGGTTTAGTATAAAAAAATATACTAAATAGGGTTTAGTATAAAAAATATACTAAGTATACTAGTATAAAAATTTATACTAACTAGCGTTTAGTATAAAAAAAGTATACTAAATAGGGTTTAGTATAAATAAATATACTAAATTTTCATTTTATTTGCAATCTTATGACCTTTATAATATGATTCTCATAAAGCATTTTATTTAAATATTTTTAAATATGCAAACTTAAATACTCTTTAAATGATAAGTTTACCATATATAACTATTTATTAACCAAAATAATGGTTTAATATGTATAACTATTTATAAAAAGCCCATATATTCAATTAAATTTATATTTAGTGAAAAACAAATGTCTAAATGAAAGATTGGAAGGTAAAAACTCATAGAGTTCAGCCTACAAGTCCTTGTCGCTTGCGACGACTTTCCATAATTATTATGGTCAATTAGGTGGCTGTAGGTTCTGACATTTCTCATACTATTTTTATTATATATTTTCTAATTCCTAAATTGGATTATTGTTTTTATTTATATTAGCAATCCCTATCCCATAGGAAAATTTTAAATAAATTCACCATCACCCCTTAAGAAACCCCATATCAATTGAAGATATTTCAATAATTTTAAAGATTTTTTAAAAAGTTATAAATAAAACTGCCATAAAAATATACTAATAACTATAAAAAGAAATAAATCTTAAAGAAATATTAAAACAAGGGATAAAAAACAATTAATCAATGAAGACTTATAAGTGGGTCTTAAAAATAGCTAAATGAAAAAAAGGTGTTTAAATAGGGCATTATAGATAAAATAAAAAAAGGAATAAGTGAAAAAAAGGTGTTTAAATGGGATTTATAGATAAATTAAAAAAAGGAATAGGCAGAAAAAATAAAGAAAAAAGCTCTAAAAGAGATACCCAAAAGGACACTGGATTGAAGAGGAAATCTCCACCTATTGACAAGGCATCTTTTGATGGTAGCGATGAGGAATACAAATTATTTGAAAGCATAATGTCCTATAGGGACGAGCCAGTCGTCCATAGTATCTTAAGAAAAATAAGTGACGATCGCCTATTGATTGAAATTGGAAAATCCCATCCGTTTCTTGAACTTCGACGTGACGCAATCCTAAAGATAAAACATGCCTCAAGAGAAGACTTGATTGAGCTCTTTGACCTTAACGAGGACAGATGGGGCATCGGATTAAGAAACGCTATCGCAAGCAAGTTCACCAAAGAGCAACTAATGGAAATAAATGATGAAAGGAAATTGAGAGAGATAATACGATATTCAAATGAGGAAAATGCAAATTGCATCTATGACAAGATAAATGATGAGGAGCTTCTCATTGATATCGTATGCCTTACAAGGTATGAAAGCATACGAGACAAGTTTGTGGAAAGATTTAAAAACGATCCAGAAGTGATGAGAAGATGCCTGGAATCCAGCAGAAGCCCTGAGCTTAAGTCTAAAGTAGCCCAATACATAAACAATGACAAGGAACTAAAGAAATACATCCTATCCCAAAATGATTGGAACAACACCGTTGAATATGCCTTAAATGAGATGAAGGATGAGAAAATTGCAAATGAAGCATTATACGAATTCGCCCATAAAGGAAAGAATCAGCTCAACAAGTCAATAGAGTTCATGAGCGATGATGAGACCCTATTGAATATTGCCTTGGAATATTACAATCTGGATTATGACAGATACTACTTTGAGATTGGAATGGCCCTTGATAGAATCAATGACGATAGCCTTTTAGTGGACCTGATGCATAATGAGACTGATGAGACTCTTCGCAGGCTTGCTGCAAAATACATTAAAAGCGAAGAAGCGTTAAAGGAGTTCGTCAATGACCCTAATGAGAACGTGCGCAAAATAGCAATCAGAGCCACCTGCAAAAACAGCCTGGATAAATTTATGGATCTATTCAACAATGATGAAATCATCCTTGACGATCATTTCATATTGGATGGGGACGGCATATATGAAACAATCACCATAAATCGGGACAATGTGACAATTGATGGGAAAAACCATAAGCTTGAATGCATCAACCCTAAAATCGAGCTTAGGATTGAAGCAAACAATTTCAGCATAAAGAATATAGAGACCAATATGCTGATTCGCCTTAATGAAGGCTCCTTAAACATCTCCAATTCCATCATAGACAAGTCCATTGAAATTAATGAGGGGAACTTGACTGGAGAAAACTCCACATTTGACAGAAGAATCAAAAACATTAATGGAAGCTTGAATCTGACAGATTGCAATATTGATCAAATCTTCAATGAATCTTCCCTAAGCCTTAAAGGCTGTATAATAGGCTCCATTAAGAATGATGATTCCTGCAATATAGATAACTGTACAATAAACGAATTCCTATACAACAATGGAAGATGCAAGATTGAAAATTCTAAAGTGGAATCAGCAAGCAGAAATTATAGCAATCCTTATGATGGGGGAGGAGCCATTTCAAATGGGCAGAACGCTTCAATGGAACTTACAAAATGCATATTGGCAAAGAATTCTACCGACAAGAATGGAGGAGTCATTAGGAATATAGGCTCAATAAACCTATATGACTGCATCTTTGAAGACAATAAGGCCGGATTATCCGGCGGAGCCATCTTCAATGAGGGCAGGCTAACAGCTTCAAGGTGCAAGTTTAAAAACAATCTGGTTGAATTTCCGAGATATGGCTCATTTAGCCGCGCAACTGGAAGATATCATTTCATTAAGCATGGAAACTCCATTTTAAACCTGGCATTTATGGATCTCTTCAACTGTCAGTTCATCACTGATAAGATAAATGACGCTCCTGAAATCATTGCCCAATTCGGTAAAGACAGCTATCTCAATATTGAAAACTGTCAATTTTCAACTAATAAAAAGACTTCTGTTGATGCAATAGAGGGAGGATTGAACTTTAATAATGCGAAGTTTAAAGTTTCCTTTGATGATGTTGAAGAAATAAACCTAGCAAATGAGGGTCCTGAAGAAACAGGTTCTATAAATAAAAATCTTAAAGAAACCAGCTCTACAAATGAAGGTCTTAAAGAAAGAAGATCTACAAATAAAGGTCTTAAAGAAACAAGCTCTATAAATAAAGGTGAAGAAACAACAGTAAGCTCTAAAAATGAAGATATAGATGCAGAAAGCATTTTAGAAAACTTCAAGGGCTTTGAATATCTTGATGATTTGATTAACGACGGCTCAAGTGAAATAACCCTTGACTGCAATATCCAAATGCATGAACTGGAGCAGGCATTCTATGAAGGGGGAATAGAAATCTACGAAGACAATCTGACAATTGATGGGCAATACCATACAATCGATGCAAACAATCTCTCTAGAATATTCCATATAACCGGAAATGGCATTGTCATTAAAAACATCAAGTTTAAAAACGGATATTACTATCAGGATTATTTTGATAATTCAAAAGATGGGGGAGGAGTATTATGCATAACCCATAGTGCTTCAGCAAAAATCATAAACTGTGAATTTTCAAATAACGAATCCAGACAATCTGGAGGAGTCGTGAAAAACAATTCAGATTCCTTGGAAATCATAGATTCCAACTTTAGAGACAATAAGGTAATCTATCAAAAAGGAGGATGCATAATCAATAATGCCTCATTGACCTTAAGAAACTGCAGCTTTAAAAATAACTTTTCAAATGCCGGATCATGCGTATTTAACAGTGAAGATTCATCCTTGAAAATATTTGACTGTGAGTTTAACAATAACACTTCAAGGAAGGACTTTGAAGCGGGAGGAGTGAGATTTTCATTGGAGGTGCCTAGCAGCGGCGGAGCAATCGCAAATGAGGGAAGCCTTTAGAGATGGCAAGTTCCAAGGTTTGATGGCAACAGCGGATATGCCATAGTAAATAAGGGCATCTTAAAAGAGGACAATTGTAAATTTAAAAACAATCAGCCAGCCAACATTAATGAGATGGGTAAATAAGTATCCGATGAAAATGAATATGGACATAAAAAGGATGAGTTAATAAATTAATTAAAAACAAAAAATAAAAGATTTAAATTCGAACATTAAAAATAAGTAAAAATAGGTGTTTTATAAAAACACCCTAAAATTAATTTTATATCCGTTACTATAGCACAGGATTAAAGCATATAATAAACCGCAATTACACTAGGAATAGCAAATTAAAATAGTATTCCGTAACTCATTCTCCACTTATGGATTTTCCATTCTTTTTCTGTATACTCCTTCAATTTTGGAATCTTCAATGCACTTAAAATAAGGCTTGATGAGAGGAATATGAAATAGCAGTTAATTAAAAACAAATAACCTGCTCCTAGAAGCATGTCCCATCTTCCGTTTGCAATTGAATAACCGCAGGTACATAGAGGAGGCATAAGGGCTGTTGCAATAGCTACCCCTGGGATAACTGTGCTTACCTTATCTGACCTGGTCTGTCCTATGATTCCTGCAAGTCCTCCGAAGAATGCGATTAACACATCATAAAATGAAGGAGATGTTCTAGCCAATAGCTCTACTGTTGGCTCCTTAACTGGAGAGAGGAAAAAGAAGATGGCTGCTGCAGTTACGCTTATTATAATCTGCATTGCAAATCCGGTTAAATGCTTTCCAAGAAGGGGACGGTCATTGGTCACGCTTGCATAGGCAGAGGCAAGAATGCTTCCCATCAGAGGTGAAATCAGCATGGCACCGATGATTACTGCAGTTGAGCTCATGTTAAGCCCTACAGATGCAATCACCATAGCACATACCAGAACGCGCATGTTTGTTCCTGTGATTTTGCCTCCATCTAAAAGGCGGGAGCGAATCTCTTCATTAGAGGCCGTATCTTCCTTCAAGGAGAACGCTTTTTTTATATGTTCGCTTATTGATTCATCTTGATCATTAGTAGTAGTCATGTTGTCATTTTCCCCCTATCTTTTTTGGAATAAAATTAATAATTATAATCCGTTCTTTTTACTTAAAAGACTTTTTAAATGAGAATTATAATCGTCTTTTACTTAAAAGACTTTTTAAATGAGAATTATAATAGTCTTTCACTAAAAAAATATTCTTCCTAATTATAATAGCCTTTCACTAAAAAAAGACTTTCATTAGAATATTCTTCCTAATTATAATAGCCTTTCACTAAAAAAAGACTTTCATTAGAATATTCTTCCTAATTATAATATTGGCATTCATTATTAATTAAATTAAGTACAATAAGAACTAATCAAGCAAAATGAAAAAGTATTAAAATCCACAAATTCTTCCCTAACTAAAAGAAAATCCTTTAAAAGCTAAATGCCCAATAAAAACAAAGTAAAATTAAAATTATCCTCTTCTACAAATATGCTTTAATAAAACTAAGTATAAATAATAATATAACTAAACCTATTTATGTATATAAACGGATTTTATATATAAATAAAATTATCATATGCATCTAAATAGATTTTTATATAATCATATGCATCTAAATAGATTTTAAAAAATATGGAGAATTGCAAATATGAATGAAACCATTAAGGAGCACTCTTGGATTCCCTTAATCCTTGTTTGTTTTGCTACCTTTATCATAGCTTTGGATACAACATTCATGAACGTCAGCATTTCCTCAGTTGTTGCTGACTTGAACACTGATGTGAGTACCATTCAAACAATCTCATCATTCTATACTCTCATCACTGCCTCATTCATGCTCTTAAGTACCAAGCTTCAGGATATAGTTGGTAAAAAGAAGCTCTTTTTAATCGGTGCTGGAATTTATGGCGTCGGTACCTTGACTGCAGCATTAAGTGCCAATACTCTAATGTTATTTATAGGATGGGCATTGCTGGAAGGTATAGGCGGTGCATTGATGACACCTACTGCAGTTTCCATCATAAGCGGAACCTATCAGGGTGAAAAGCTTACATTCGCCCTTGCAATTGAAAGCGCACTGGTTGCAATTGCAGCAGCTATCGGCCCGCTCTTCGGTGGGGTCGTTACAACATACTTCACTTGGAGATTAGGATTTGCAGTGGAATTTATAATCGTCCTGATCGTATTTGCACTGCAGGGCAAAATACCTTATTTCGAAGCTACAGGATCCAAAAGCGAATTGGACATTACAGGTGCTATAATCTCATTTGTAGGTCTTGTCCTCTTTGTTATGGGTATTTTGATGCTAACTGATGATACCACTTTCAGCATAGCTATAATGGCTGCAGGATTAATTGTTCTAGCACTCTTTGCACTCTTTGAAATCAAAAGAAAAAGAAAAGGCAACGTACCGTTGCTTGATGTTGAATTATTAAAAGACAGAAATCTCCGTGTAGGTACTCTCCTTAGGCTGTTGGTTAACCTTGCAATGGGCGGTGCATTGTTTGCAGTCTCAGTCTATCTGCAAAGCGTATTGGCCTTATCTGCATTCAACACAGGTTTGACCTTGCTTCCAATGACCTTAGGTTTGCTTCTCTTTGCATTGACAGCCCCAAAGCTATCTGCAAAACTGAACCACAAGATCCTCATGTCAATAGGATGTATAATATCAATCATAGGATGTCTTATTTTAAGCCAGCAGTTTACAATGGCGACATCAATGCTTGAGCTAATGCCTGGACTCTTCGTACTTGGAGCAGGACTTGGTTTTGTAATGGCTTTAGGTGTGGACATTGCATTAAGCAATATTCCGCAGGAAGGTCAAAACAATGCATCCGGTATTGTTACAACCGGTCAGACTTTAGGTCAGTCTATGGGTACAGCAATCATTGGTGTAATCCTTATTCTGGGCATCATTGGAGGAATCAGCAATGCAGTTGATACCTATGTGCCGGATCAGTCCGGTAATGCGACATTCGAACACGATGTCTATGAGGGATTCCAATCAATAAGCAGCATAAACGATGTTAAAGCAGAGAACAGCACTATTCAGAATATTGTAAATGTCATTGTTAGAGATTCCATGGCGTTTGTAATGTATGTAACGATGGCTCTGATGGCCATAATCTTTGTCTTGACATTGCGGCTCTCGGATAAGGAGATTAAAAAACCAGATAAACTTAAAAAACAATGAGAGTTTATTCTCTCATTATCTTTTTTTTTTATTTTTAATTAAAATTAAAATTTTTTTACTATTTTTGAATAAAAACTCTTTTTAACTAATTCTAAATAAAAAAAACTTAAATAACTAGTTTAAAAATAATAAAAACTCTTTTTAACTAATTCTAAATAAAAAAAACTTAAATAACTAGTTTAAAAATAATAAAAGCTCTTTTTAGCTAATTCTAAATAAAAAACTTACCATAACTAGTTTAAAAATAATAATAACTCTTTTTAACTAATTCTAAATAAAAAACTTACCATAACTACTTTAAAATAATAAAACTCTTTTTATTAGCTTTTAAAAAATTTCCATTTAACTTAGCAATTAAAAACAGTTATGAGAATAAATATAATTCTGTTAAATCTAAAATAAATAAAAAAAAGGATTAAATCACAGAAATAAGGAACAAAGAAAAAGAAAAACAAAATTATATGATAAAATATATTATAAATAATGAATATAAATTAAGTTAAGTAAACAGGTTAAGAGCGTGGGAAAAATGACTAAAATGGAATTTGATTTAACAGATGAACAAATTGAAAAAGTGAAAGAATTAGAAAAGAGCGGAATTAGTCTTGGAGAAGCTATAGACCTTCTTTTTGAAATAAAAGATGAAGCATTTAATCAAATGGACGAAGTTGACGAAAATATTGAAATTGTCAGCCAAATTACTAAATCAATGAATGGTGAAAAAAAAATAGAGATAATAGAAAAAGCATATCGAAATTATGAAAAAACCCCTGAAATGAAAATCCAAGAGGTTAAACGCAACCTTAGTTGGGGTAGGGATTTCTTTAAATATTAATAGTCAATTTAAACCTAATATTCAATTTCCATAATTTAAAAGCCTAAAAATAAAATTAAAAAACTTAAGAAAAAAACTTAAACGGCTTAAGAAATAAAATTAAAAAGCTAAATAAAACGCGATTAAAAATAAAACTTTAAAAACTAAAGAAAATAAAAATAAATAGAATCAAAAAAGAGACCAAACTTAAACAACTTAAGAATAAAATTAAATCCATATTATATTTTATATACTTAAAAACTAGATAACATGTTAAAAGACAAACTCTCTGGTGATAAAAAGATTATAATATTATTTTCAATATTGTTAATCTTCAATATAGCCCTATTTATTAACTTTTTTGCTTATATGATCCATTGTTCAGCATGTAAAGCATAACAGTCGTCCATGAGATTACTACAATAATATCTGCAATCATAATATTAGGATTTATTTCAACCAGGCTAACAAAACTTAAAGAGCTGACAGACGGATCAGTTTATGAGATAGGCTATCTAATCATTATGGGTTTGTTAAGCCTCACCATTTCCTATTTTAACAAATCCGCAAATGGAGAATCATTATGGGCGCCATTTTTAGAAATGTTTAGAATGCTTTCTGTAGTCTTGATTCTAACATACATAGCCACCAAATCCAAAAGTTTTAAAGTTATAATCAGAGGCCAACAGTCCCGTAAAACCATAATCTGGCAGATTATCATATTTTCCATTCTAGGAATTCTTGCATCATATTGCACTATGGATGTAAATGGAATCCCTGCAAATGCAAGAGGATTGATTGTAATGATATCCGCATTGCTTGGAGGACCATATGTTGGAATACCTGTAGGAATAATAGCCGGAGTCTGGAGATATGGCATGGGAGGCATTACTGCCTTGGCATGTGGCGTTGCAACAATAATGGCTGGAATTGTAGGAAGTCTCGTTTATAGATGGAACGATGGCGAATTCCTAAGGCCATATAAGGCTGCACTTTTAATGCTTCTATATAGCGGCTTTGACATGTTTCTAATAACCATATTAACCCCTCAACCAAAGGGAGTTCTTATTGCTAATGCCCTTTATGCTCCAATGACATTTGGCGCTGTTCTTGGAATCTTACTCTTCACCCTATTTTTAACTGAGAAAAAAGAGGAAGCCGAAAAAAGCGATGAACAAACTGTTTCTGACAATAGGAATACAGACACACAGAATATAAATGAAATCTCACAAGAATTGAATGAATATAAAGATAAAGTTAAAAAGTTAGAACAGAAACTAGAGGAATACGACAAAAAATTTAATCAATTGGAACAGAAATTAAAGGACAAATAAAAAAAAACATCTAATATAGAAAGGATAAAAACAACCAAAAAAACATAAATTAAATTAGTTCGCGAAGGGATTTAATTAATAATGAAGTAGAAGCTTGTTGATTTGATAAATGTCTAAGCATAATTAAAGAAGATAATGAAAGACCTTTAAACCACTTATTTTATGAATCATATATAGAGAGAAAATTAAACATTTTTTATCCTCTCTAAAACCACTTATTTTATGAATCATATATAGAGAGAAAATTAAACATTTTTTATCCTCTCTAATTCATCCTTCAGCTCATCGTTTTCAACTTCAAGCAGGAAATTCTGTTTTTCAAGCTGGATTATCCTCTTATAGTACTTATCATGCAGTTCTATATGGGCTTTTTCAATTCCCCTCCAATAATTGATATCGCTTACCATTTCCAGTTCCTGTTTTTTCTTTAACTCTTCATTTAATTGGATGATTCTATCATGAAGTTGCTTATTTCTCTCCTTTTCTCCCTCACATCTTTCTCCTAAAGATTCTATTAATATATCTTGCAATTTGATTCTATTTTCATAGTTTTCTATCTTCATTTCCATTTCTTCTACATCGTCCATATCTATTTCATCTGCAGAGTCTAAATCCATTTCTTCTACAGAATTCATCCCTATTTCATCTTGAGAGCCAATTTTAATTTCTTCTACAGAATCCCTCCCTATTTCTTCTACAGAACTCATTTCCACTTCATCTATCATTTTATTTTCTTCTTGAGACATATACACCCTCCAATAAAAATTCTTTTTGTAAGACATAATTATATAATTACTTATATATAAATATTTTTAAAAAATAAGGAATATATACTCTTTAAATTAAAAATTAACCATATATAACTATTTATAAACTAATTAGTTTACTATATATAACCATTTATAAAAATAAGAATAATTAATCAATTTTCAATGATTAAAAAAAATATTAGTTTTAAACCTATAGAACGGTTTACTATATATAACTATTTATAAATTACTCTACAATTTGGACTTATTTTTTACCATATTAAACTATATATAAACCATTAGCCAAATAACGAATTTTTCATAGAGAAAACTATAAATACTATCCATTACAAAGTAATTTGTACCAACCGAAAAAGGAGGTGAGAAAAAAGATGCTAAAAATCGATGAATTTAGAATGGAAATGGAAGAGCCTAAAAGGATCTATACAGAAGAACTAAAGAAATTCGCTAAAAAATACGATTTTCTAGGGGATTTTACCATAGTGGAAGAGCGAGACATTGATACTGCAGATTATTTCTTTTGTTTCAATAATCTAAATGGAACAAGCGATGAAACTCTATATTCCACACGTGATGAAATCTATGATCATATGATTAAATTTTGCGAAGATAATGGAATCGATGAATTTAGCAAAAATGCATACATCTTTTATAAGAGCGATTAAATGGAGATGAAATATAAGCATTTAAAGCAATTAATAAGTAAAATAAGATAAAAATTAGAAAAAATATTATCAGATGTTTAAAAATAAATAAAATTGAAAAAAAGTAATAATAATAGTGAAATATAATCCACTATTATTTAATTAAAAACTCATTCATCACCAGATTCCAAAAGAGCATTCTCCATAAATGAGCTTATGAACTGATTCAAGAACTGAGATAAGTCAAATCCATTCATATCAAACATTTCCAACATCTCTGAAATGTCAAATCCAGATAGCTCAATGCTTTCTAATAAAGGAGATATGTCAAAGTTCTCAGCGTCAAAGCTGGCAATCAATCCATCAAAGTCAAGGTCATCCACATTTATATTGAATAGCTTCATGACAGCACCAGAGGCAGACATGATAAACTCAGAACTGCATACAACACCAATAAGATCAGACAGCTTGATTGCAGATAAGTCATAGGCAGACAAATCTATGCCGAAAGCAGCAAGGTCAATGCCTGTTGAATCAATGAGTCCAGTCAAGTCAAGGGTGATTGCATCGAAGCATGAAATATCCAAGTTTTCAAACATGCCATCGAAATCAAAGCCTAAATTATCAAATAGCTCTACAATAGCGGAAATATCCACACCTCCTAAATTAAGACTGGATAACAATGCAGTCATATCAAAGTTGTCGCCGTCAAAGATAGCTATAAGACCAGACAAGTCAAGCTCTTCTAAGTCAATTCCAAATATCTTCAAGAGAGCAGATAAAGTGTTCATATCTAAATCGAATCCATTTAAGATTCCGATAAGCTCAGAGAGTTTGATTGCAGAAAGGTCATAATCAGATAAGTCAATGCCTAAATCAGCCAAGTCAATGCCTATTGAATCAAGAAGTCCGCTTAAATTAAGCACAATAGCATCTAAGCATGAATAGTCACAGCCTTCAAATACCTTGCCTAAATCGACATCTGAATTGATGAACATGTCGAAAATGGCAGATAAGTCTGTACTGGATAGGTTAAGGCTTTCCAATAAGGTGGATATGTCAAAGTTCTCAGCGTCAAAGTCAGCTATCAATCCTTCCAAGTCAATATTCTCAAAGTCAATGCTTTCGAAGTCAATGCCAGATATCATATCAGACATGTCAAAGTCAAGATTTCCAAATACGCCAATAAGCTCAGATAATTTGATTGAAGATAGGTCATAATCAGATAAGTCAATGCCTAAGGCAGATAAGTCAATCTCTGCTGAATCTAGAAGACCGGTCAAGTCAAGGGTAATAGCATCTAAGCATGACAAGTCACTGTTTTCAAATATGCCAGCCCAATCGAAGTCTGGATTATTGAAGATAGCTAAAATAGCATCAATATCCAAGTCAGATAAGTTAAGGCTTGCAAGCAAAGTAGAGAGATCAAAGTTTTCAGTGTCAAAGCTTGCTATCAATCCTTCCAAGTCAAGATCTCCTATGTCAAGGCCGAATATCTTTAAGAGAGCTGAAATGGTAGACATATCAAATTCAAAACTGTTTAATATGGCAATAATATCAGTTAAGCTAACTGCAGACAAGTCAAATTCAGATAAATCAATAAATGCAGACAAATCAATGCCTAATGAATCAATGAATCCAGTCAAGTCAAGGGTAATTGCATCTAAGCATGAAATATCACAGCCTGCAAATATGGCTCCTAAATCAATATCTGATTTATCTAAGATATCTAAAATAGCAGCAATATCTGTGCTTGATAAATTAAGGCTAGCAAGTAAAGAAGAGATATCAAAGTTCTCTTCGTCAAAGTCAGCTATCAATCCAGAGACGTCAACGTCAGTTAAGTCAAGTGAGAATATGTTTAAGACAGCTGGAATGGCAGACATAACAAACTCAGAATCTCCTACAGCACCGATAAGGTCAGACAATTTGATTGAAGAAATATCATAATCAGACAAGTCAATGCCTAAATCAGATAAATCAATATCTGCTGAATCAAGGAGTCCAGTTAGATTAAGCTCGATTGCGCCTAAACATGAATAGTCACAGTTTGCAACTATGGCACCTAAATCCAATCCTGGAATACCTAAATCTGATGCTCCTTCACTTGCAATGTCTGGATAATATGCCATATTTCTAGTGTAGGCGTCAAGGTCAAATCCTGAACCTAAAAGGGCGCCAAGCTCTAATAAATCAATTTGAGTAAGATCTATAGGAGATATAAGACCTGTAAAGTTAATTAGTGAGTCTGAATCCTTAGAGTTAAAGTTTACTCCAGTGATTTCCATCATTGGGAACAAGGCATCAAATGAATTTAAACCAACTGCATCCATAGCGCTCAAGCCAATAAGGACATTGAAGCTGTTTGTATCTGGAATATGTTCAAGTGATACACCTATGTCCTCCATATAAATGACAACATCATCAAAGTTTGTGTAATGGAAATCTGATATTGCTATGGATAAGTCAAGGTCTGATAATTGCAAATCAGAGAGCACTAGATTTAGACTTAAATCAGATAATTTTACCCTATAGTCTTTGTTTAGTAGGTCTAATGCAGGCAAATTAACTGATATGGCAATGCTTTGTCCATCCACTCCTATTGCCATATTGAAATCAAGGTTTTCAAAGTTAAAGCTTGTGTTATAAAAATTAGGATAAATGAAATCGTCTATATCAATACCTATTTCTACACCCCTATCTGGGAAAGACTTGAATGCGAAATCAAGGCCCTTTAGGATTATATTATTCAAATCAGTCATTATGTCCAAGCCTTTCAAAGCCGCTTTAAACTCAAGACTATCATCAGTAGGAATAAGATTTAAATCAAGGTCTTTAAATCTAAAGATAGTGCTTTCAAAGTCACTATAGGCGACTTCTGGAATATTCATTGTCAGATTAAGAGTTGGATCTGCATTTATTATTGACATGGTAGAATCTGACATGCTTAAACCGTTTTGAATGAAAGCTTCACCGTTTATGCAAATTTTACCATCGGCAAATTCTATATCTTTAATTGATAAATCGTCATAGCTTAGTCCATACAGAGCAAGTATGGAGCTTAATGCTTCCTCAGTATCTGGGAAAGTCAAATCCACTGGAGCTTTTTCTTCAGCTTCTACAATTTCTGCTTCAACAGTTTCTTCTTTAACTTCTTCTTTAACTTCTTCAACGGCCTCTTCACTTGCTTCAGCATTTAAGATAGGCAAAACCCTTTCAACAAGATCTGGCTTTCTTCCTGAAACCTTTAAGCCGTTTTCCTTTAAAATGTATTTTAGTTCTGCAACTGTATATTTTTCAGACACCTCTTCAGCAGTTAATGGCTTACTGCCTGATTTGGCATCTTCTTTTTTAGTTTTTTCTTTTTAGCCAAAAGAACATCCCCATAAAATGATTATTTTAAGAAATTTTATAAAATTTCACTTAACTTTCAAGTTAAGTTCCGACACATTTAGTGTTATAATATATAATTTATATTTTCTATATAATAATTTTTTTCAAATTTTTTTAATTTTTCTAAACAATGTTTAAATGTTAAGTGACTGAAGTATTAAGTGACTTAACAAATTGTTATTTTATTGAACAAAACCATATTTTATTATTTTTTTTGTTTAATAAAAAACGAACATCCTAATAAACACTTTGAAAAATCAAAGCATATGATTAAAATGTGTTTTTTTAAGACATTCTAAGGAAGAATTTTTAGGTGAAAACAATTGAATATATTTTTAAATAAAATTAATTTAAACCTATAGAACGGTTTACCATATATAACTATTTATAAATTTCTCTGCAATTTGGACTTATTTTTTACCATATTAAATTATATATAAACCATTAGCCAAATAACGAATTTTTAATAGAGAAACTATATATACTATCCATTACAAAGTAGTTTCTACAAAATAAAAAATATGAAAAAAAAATTGTAAAATCAATTCAATTGGTAAAAATATATAGAATCTGTTTCAATTGATAATCAATAATAGATTAAAAATTAAATTGTTCCTCTTAATCACAATAAGTGAAATAGCTGATTAGTATCTTTATCCTAGAAAATCCATTAAAAATGCTTCATTTTAAACAAATTTATAGGCTAATGGAGAATTAATATATTAGAGAAAGTTTTCTAATCATTAGAACTAGTGATAATTGATAGGAAATATTAAATAATAATAAAGAAAAAATTATAATTAAGAAATTTTTCCATCTACAAACGAATTTTTCTAAAATATTAAAAAATTTTCTATCTGTAAAAGAATTTTTCTAAAATATTAAAAAATTTTCTATCTGTAAAAGAATTTTTCTAAAATATTAAAAAATTTCCTATCTACAAACGAATTTAATTAACAAAAATCCAAGATACAAAAGAAAAATTAGAAAGAACATTTTAAAGTGAGTTGAGAATAATGCCAAGCAAAATAATCAAACGTGAAGCTTACATTCGTGATTTAAAAGATTATGTTAACACTGATTTTGTTAAAGTATATATAGGAATTAGAAGGTCCGGCAAAACTAGTTTAATGCATAATATCATAGACGAACTTAAAAGAGATGGCGTAAATGATGAAAATATAATATTCATGTCCTTTGAATCAAGAGAATATATCCACATCAACAACAGCGAGCAATTAGATGAACTCGTCTATAAGAAAGTTGAAAATCTTGAAGGCAAAATATATCTATTTTTTGACGAAATCCAGCAAGTAAAGGGATGGGAAAAATCCATTAATAGCTATAGGGTTTCCATTGACAGTGACATATACATTACAGGGTCTAATTCAAAATTATTGTCTGGTGAACTGGCAACACTATTGACTGGAAGATATCTCACAATCCATGTTTATCCATTCTCATTTAAAGAGTTTTTACAATATAAAAATGAAATTGAGGGTGTTGAAATAACTAAGTATTCAATTGATGAATTATATGAGGAATACTTCAACTTTGGAGGCATGCCTGGTATTCTCTCATTAGGCAGTGATGAGTTTAAAAGATTGGCTCTGAAAGACATTTATAATTCAATATTATTTGAAGATGTGGTTTCACGATTTAATATTAGCAATATTGACCTACTACAACGTTTCTCTCGCTATATGATTAGTAGCACTGGAGAAATATTCTCATCTAAAAGCATAAAAAACTATTTAAAAAGCAATGATATCTATACTTCAGAAGACACATTGCTCAAATATAATGAATACTTAAAACAATCCTTCTTCATTTCAAAATGCAAATGTTTCCATCTAAAAGGAAAAAAAGAAATGAAAATCCTTGGAAAATATTATTTAACCGATCATGGCTTTCATCATGCATTAATCGAAGATAATATATTGAAAGTAACTAAAATATTAGAAAACATTGTTTATGTAGAACTATTAAGAAGAGGATACAAAGTAAATGTTGGCAGAAATGAGGATAAAACAGAAGTAGATTTTGTATGTGAAAAATCTGGCAAATATAAATATATTCAAGTCTCCTATAGATTGACAAGCGAGCAAACTCTAAATCGTGAAATTAATCCATTATTAAGAATACCTGATAAATACGAGTCAATATTGATAACAACAGAAAATCATGATTTTTCAAAAGACGGAGTAAGGCATCTAAACATTGTTGATTTTTTATGTGGTGATGATGTATAATTAGCTATGTGCGCATAAATATAATTTATTTTTTCTATACAATTCTGCTAAAAAGATATCTCATTTCCTAAAGAAAAGCATATATTAATAGATGAATAAAAAAATTAGTTTGCACTACAAATGAAAATCAATGCCGTTTTTATAATATGCAGTTGAAAAATATAGACACTTATAAAGACTATGCAGTTGAAAAATATAGACACTTAAAAAGACTATGCAGTTGAAAAATATAGACACTTATAAATACAATATAGTTAGAAACAATATTCATTTATAAAAATAATGAATTCATAAGCCAACACATGATATAAACTATGAATATGCTATTTATAAACCTTAAATAATCTAAATAAATTTAATTAATATCATAACCATATTTAATATTACTTAGGTGTTTATCATGGGGTCGAGAAAGTTAAATCGGATATAATGGGAATGGTATTGAAAATCAATGTAAAAATCGGAGATTCCGTTAAAAAAGGTGATGTAGTCTGTATTTTAGAGGCTATGAAAATGGAAAGTGAGATTTTTGCAGATAAAAGTGGTGTAGTTGAAAATATACTTGTAAATCCTGGAGATATTGTAAATCAAAACGATTTGATAATGATAATAGGGGATTCTATAGATAGAGATGAGAATAAATCAAACAAAGAAAACAAGCCCAAACCAAACAAAGAAGACCCTAAAGATAGGAAAAATGAATTTTCCAAATCCAAGAATGATAAAAAGATAAACAGTCCAAATGAAATGCTTGATAAGCTAAAAAATAATATAAAAGTGGATAAAATTCTTTTTGTTGACGGAGCAAACATTTCCATTAGCCCCATAGCCGAAGCTATCTTTAATAAAAAAGTCAAAGGCATTAAAGCTTACTCTGCAGGTTTATCTGCAATCAGTGGAAATAAAGCCGTTCCAAATGCAATAAAAGTATGCGAAAATCATGATATTGACCTATCTAGCCACTGCACAGCAAATATTGAAGATTATGATTTAGATGATTCTACATTAATTTTAAGTTCTACAACCTATATCAGAAATATCTTAAAATATTATTATCATGTTTATAAAGTTGTAACCATTAATGAATTTGCAGGATTTTCTAATTTAGATATTCAAGACCCGTTTTGGTCTGATTTGGATGCCTTTGAAACTTGCTTTAGCAAGATCAATGATGCAATTGATGAAATTTTTGGACTAAATAGTTTAGAAAAGGACAATATGGCCTTTAACTGCGAAATAGAAGAAAATAAGAACATACAATCCAATAAAGAAGAAAACAAGAACACAACCATAACCTCCAATAAAGAAGAAAACAAGAACACAACCATAACCTCCAATAAAGAAGAAAACAAGAACACAACCATAACCGCCAATAAAGAAGAAAAGAATACACAATCCAATAAAGAATATCTAAATGAAAAATCCTCCAAAATAAATTCTTTCAAATATTTAGATGATTTAATACATAGCAATAAAAAGAACATCACTTTAGATTCAGATATTATTCATATGGAAGGAGACAGCCCAATCATTCTAGATGTGGATGATACTCTAATTGATGGCAGGGGCCATGCCATAGACGCAAAAGGAAAATGCGGAATCTTTAACATCACAGGGAAAAACATCACCATCAAAAATATTGTTTTAAAAAACGGATTTGTCGAGTCTGATGGAGTCATTTGCAATAAGGGCAAAGTTACGCTGGAAAATATATCAGTGCAAAACAATAGGGGCTCTAAATATGAGGGCAATGCAATAGTCAATAAAAAAATATCCTGATGGTGACCAGGAAATAGCAGAAATGACAGCTCCTGATAGTAATTACGAAACAATGGCAGAAATGACCATAAGAAACTCCATTATAGAAAATAACAGTGCAAGGAATGGAGGGGCGATCCTCAATGATGGAAATCTTTTTATTGAAAAGACGACTTTTAAGAATAATCTTGCATTTACTGCCGGAGCAATAAGCAATGGAGGATATGTTTCCTTAAAGGATGTTTCAATGGAAAATAACATTGCAGTTACAGGGGCTGCCTTCATCAATGGAGGAGATGCGAAGATAGAAGACAGCTTTATAATAAAAAACATTGCCATAGGTGAAAAAAGAGGAATGAACGGCGAACATGATGTCGGCGGAGCAGTCGGTAATTCAGATAATCTTTTGCTGAAAAACACTTCCTTCATTAATAACTCATCACCTTTTGGAAGTGCAATATACAATTTAGGCATTGATATTCCAAAATTAAAATATTTATGTAAAATAAAAATAGAAGACTGCAGATTTGAAAACAATAGCTCCCATATAAGCGGTGAGATTCATAATGAGATAGGTGAAATATCAATAGATGATTCCAAATTCAAAAACGAAACTGCAAAAAGAGGATCAGTCATATACAATGACAGTTATCTGACAATCACATCCTGTGATTTTAAAGACTTAAAAAAGATAGTTCATAATTTCAATCTCATGACAATCCACAGCTCTAATTTCGAGTCAAATCAATCAGACAGCGCAGTTATTGAAAATGATGGGGAAATTGGAATCTTAAGCATTGAAAAAGGAAAAATCGCCAATAATATCAGCGATTATACCACTGTCTATAATCATGGAAAGGATTGCAACATTACAGGAACTATTTTTGAAAACAATCACTCTAAAAAAGAAAATTGCCATAATATATGCAATAGGTCCAATATGGTCTTAAAAGAAATAATCCTAAAGGATAAGACTGTCAGCATTTTTAATGAGGGAATCCTAACTGCCGAGAAAAAATATAAAAACTTTATTTTTTCCGTAGGCAAGGTTTTTTATCTTGGAATGGAAAATGAGTTTAATTTTAGCTATTTGGATGAGCTGATTCATTCTAATATATCCGATACAATTTCTTTTGATGAGGACATTAGCTTGCTTAGCGATGAATTCGATTTTTATGAAGGGGGAATCGAACTTGACAGGGACAATATGGTGATTGATGGAAAGGGCAAGACAATCGATGCATCAGGCAGGTCAAGGATATTTTTAGTTACAGGAAACAATATCACTCTTAAGAACATAATATTTAAAAATGGACACGCTTTTGACAATTATTTCATGTCAAACAATGAAGGGGGAGCAATAAAGGTTTATAAAGGCCTTGATTTGAAAATAGAAAACTGCAAATTTATCGATAATATTTCCGAAAGCAAGGGAGGAGCCATAAATAATAAAGGACATCTTACAATAAGCAATGGATTATTTGAATCCAACAAATCAAATGAAGGGGGAGCAATATACAATCATCAGAAATTATCCATAATAGATACTTGCTTTAAGGGCAATGAAGGCCATATTGGAGGGGCAATATATAATAAAGAAGATTTAGAGATTGTCTCAACTAAATTTTTAAAAAACATTGTCAAAGAATCATTATTTAAGGCCAGGTTTATTCCAATCCTCCAATTAGAAGATGAATCCTTTGGAGGGGCAATTTTTAATAAAAAAAGAATGGTGATAAAGCAATCATCATTTAAGAAAAATATGGGATTGGATGATACTGATGGCGCATGGGGCGGTGCAATTCGAACCATTGGCGATGAAGAGGTTACAATAATTCAGACAGAGTTCATTGGCAATTATTTAAAGGACAGCAATTTTGGAGGAGCAATATCTTCCTATAAAACTCCAAATCTGATTGATTGCACTTTCTCGGACAATTATCCTAATGATTTAAATTAGCTAAAGCAAATCATTGTTAGAACTTATATGGTATCTGTTTAAATAATAAAAATTAATAATAAAATAAATCTTTAAAAATTAGTAGATATAAAAGAACTTAAAAATAAATCTTTAAAAATTAGTAGATATAAAAGAACTTAAAAATAAATCTTTAAAAATTAGTAGATATAAAAGAACTTAAAAATAAATCTTTAAAAATTAGTAGATATAAAAGAACTTAAAATTATAAGAAAAATTCTTATTAAAAGACTTACTAAAAGGGTGATTTTATGGAATTACTCGATAGATTAATACCAAAATACAAAGATATCAATTGGATGAAAAGAATTGATATAATAAGAAAAACAGATGACCAAGCCCTTTTAGAGGAGATTGCCCGAAAGGAAGAAGAGGGAATCGTTCGAAAATATGCCGTAAAAAAGATCAATGACCAAAGCGTCCTAATCGACATTGCCTACAACGATCCCCATTGGGAAAGCTCCAGTGAGGCTGTAAAGAAAATCGACAATCAAGACGTCTTAATCGATATAGCATATAGCAAGCTTAAGGCCAGCCCTAGAAGCAAGGCAGCAGAAAGAATCAAAGACCAAAATGTCCTAATCGACCTTGCTCAAAATGACAAGGAATATCAAGTTCGCCGTGCAGCTGTTAAAGGAATTGATGACCCTTTCGTTTTAAAAGAACTGGCCTTAAACGACCCGGACAGTTCTGTTCAAATGGAAGCTGCAAAAAAAATAAATGATGGTGAAGCCCTAGCAGAGATTGCCCTAAAAGACCGTAGCGAGTTTAAACGATTGGAAGCCACCAGACATATTGATGATGAGAAGATCCTATCCCAAATCGTCCTAAATGACCCAGATTTCTATGTCAGACTGGAAGCATCCAAAAAGATCACAGATGAAAAAACCCTAGCAGAGATGGGAAAGAATGATTTTTATTGGCAGATTCGTTCAAATGCCCTTAATAAAATCACCGATGAAAAGGTATTGGCATATATGGCATGCAATGACCCTAATCCAAGCACACGTTACGAAGCAGTGAAAAAAATAAATGATAAAGCTATCTTAGTAGATATCGCCCTCAATGCATTCGATTGGAAAGTCAGGTTATGCGCCTGCAGAAGAATAGATGATGAAGAAGTTATGACAAAAATAGTCAAAAAAGACACATGTTGGAGAATAAGAAGGAATGCAGTGGGCAAAATAACTAATGAAACATTTTTAGAAGAAATTGCCTTTAATGAACCTGCCTGGAGAGTCAGACTGGAATCAATAAAGAACATTGAAGATGAATCTGCATTGATTTATATTGCTTTAAACGATTCAAACTGGCATGTCAGAAGGCAGGCATTAAGCAAAATAAAAGATAAAAGTATTTTAGAAGACATAGCTCAAAACGACCCAATATTTGAGCTTAGAAAACTTGCAGTAAGAATGATAAATGATGAGTCAGTTCTAAGAAAAATAGCTAAAAATGACCCAGAATGGAAAATCAGAAGACTTGCAATTAGAAACATAGAAAACACAGATATTTTAAAAGATATTGCAATGAATGATTCCAATATTGATGTTCGTTTAGCTGCCAGTGATAAAATTACTGATAAAAGTGATTAAAAAGGATTATAATAATTTAAATTATGAAATTTTAATTGAAGATTAGTTGAAATTAAGAAAAGAAATATTAGATTAAATAGGTGTTAATATGGATTTTAGAGAGGAATTAAATAAAATATTAAAATCTGATGATGAAGAAAATAATAATTTAAAATCAACTGAAAACAAAATAAAAGACAAAAAAGAAGACAACAACTTAAAACCAATCGATAACAAAATAAAAGACAAAAAAGAAGACAACAACTTAAAACCAATCGATAACAAAATCCCAAATGAAAATAAAGAACCTAAAGAGAAAAAAACTCCACAGAAAACTGATGAAGAACGAATGCAAAACAGACCTAAAGAAACCATAGACCATCTAAAAAGATTTAAAGAACTAAACACCACAACTGACAGCATATTTAATATAAGTCCATACCAAGTCCTAATCATCCTAAAAGATGGAACAAACATCACCGATTGGAAAGAGATAGAAGACAAAAAGGACATTCTCTATATCAGTGAAGACCTGTCTGGAGAGAGCTATATATCAAACAAATATAGAGACCTGGAAGGAATGCGCCTTATCATAGCCCAAGGGATTACAAGCAAAGTCCAATTTATCGAATCAATGTTTGCAGACTGCAAGTCCCTGATTGACGTAATCGGACTTGAAACATGGGACACTTCCAATCTATTAAGCTTGGAGAATATGTTTGGAGGATGCTCCAGCTTGACAAGCTGCGACGGTCTAAGGTATCTGGATGTCTCTAACGTCAATGACATGACCGCCCTATTCAATGACTGTTACCGCCTAAATGACATAGATTCACTAAAGGAATGGAACACATCCAATCTTACAAAGATGTGGAGCATGTTTGCAGGCTGCAAATCATTAAAGGACCTTAGACCAATAAGCAATTGGAACACAAGCAATGTTACAAACATGACCAGTCTCTTTACAGAATGCGAATCATTGAATGATATAAATGGCATCAGATCATGGGACAGCTCTAATCTAAAAGATATGGGAAGTCTCCTTTGGGGATGCAAATCCTTAACTGACATTTCAGCCTTAAGCAATTGGAACACAAGCAATGTTAGAAAAATGGGGCGCATGTTTTGGAACTGCGAATCCCTAACTGACATCAGCCCATTAAAGGATTGGAACGTCTCAAATGTTGAAGACATGGTCTATATGTTTGTAAACTGCAAATCCCTAAAGGACCTCACTCCGCTATCTAACTGGAAGCCTTCCAAAGTCATAATAATGAGAAGCATGTTTGACGGATGCTCCTCTATAGAAAGCCTGAATGGGCTTGAAAACTGGAATCTGGAAAATGTCACAACTGTAGAGAGGATGTTTGACAGATGCAAGTCCTTAAGTGACGTTTCTGCCTTAAAGTCATGGAATCTCTCAAATGATGTAATCGCCGGAGGAATCTTCAATGAATGTCCGAATGTGAAGGAAAATCCCCTTAAAAAAGAAATAAAAGACAAAAATAAGCCATTGCACCATATTGACCTAAATATCAAGTTTCTAGACATCTATGGAACAGGATGGTGCCTGGTCAAGCTGGGAGACATCTACAGCAGGGCATCATATATCACAGATGTGCCCTATGATTGCCTTAGCTCAATAGTAAATGCAATAAAGAATGATGAAAACTTCCATGTTGACTTCAATGGAGAGGGATGGACCTTTGATGTTGAAGCAGACAATGAACAGTGCTATTTTAATTTCCATGGAGGAGAAAAGCATGCATTTGACACAATGAACAAGTATGACCTTGCAATTGTAATATATAGAAACATAAGGGACAACCTTTCATCTTGGAAGGGATGGACACATAGGGACTTAAGTCCATTGCTTAATGAGCTATGCTCCCTGATTAATGAGAATGAAGCAGATGAAAATTAAATCGATGAAGCTAAAGGCTTCAAATATCTAGATGAGCTGATACGCATAGGAGAAAAGGAAATCATTTTAGATTCAGACATCACTTTAGATAAGAATCCACACTAAGCAATAATAGCGCAATTAATGGAGGGGCGATAGACAATTATGAAAGCAATCTGACCATCGACAACTCCACAATCAATGAAAACATTGGAGAAGGGGAAAGAGGAGCTATATTTACATACGTTTCAAATATCCAATTGAATAATTGCAATATGGAAGGCAATAAACCCGATGATATTAAGAAGATGACTAAATAGGAATAAAATCTTTTTGCTTGTGGAAGTGAATCAATAAAAGAGGAATAAAATGAATTACTGTTTTAAATACAGAACCCAACCCAATAAAAGAGGAATAAAATGAAATACTGTTTTAAATGCGGAGCTAAATTGATAGAAGAGAACCAAAAGTTCTGCATAGAATGCGGTTCCAATCTGGAAAAGCGTAAAGAAGAGCACAATAAGGATTTAAAAGAGTCCCATAAGAAATACAATCCAAAAAAGGGCGAATCCTATAATGATTATCTAAATAGAATCGACTCACCAATAAAAGACAAAATAGCAACAGAAGATGAGATAATAAAAGAAAGCATTGCCTATAAAGAATACAATCCGCTAAAAAAAAGAGTCTGAAATAAATTATCCTAAGTCAGAATACGAAAATAATGAGGATAATGAGGATAATGAGGATAATAATGAATTAAATAAAGAAGCGAGAGAAATTATAGACATAATGGATGACCTAATTACCACTGCAGGAATGTATGGAGAGCCAGTAAGCTCAAGAAAAGGAAACTATATAGTGGAAGGTCTCTTTGGAAAGCCTATTTATTATATAGACGGAGATATAGTAAGAGAAAATAATCCGTTTGGAAAACCCGTCTATAGAATAGAAGGAAACTATATAAAAGAAGGAATGTATGGAAAGCCTAAATACTATATTGATGGTGACTTGATTAGGGAAAATAATCAGTTTGGAAAAGTAGTAGGCCGAAAAAGAAAATTTTGATCAAACTTTTTCTAAAAGTTTGAATAATCAGTTTGGAAAAGTAGTAGGCCGAAAGAAAAAATTATAATCAAATTTTTTCTAAAAGTTTGAAACATCATCAGGCTCATTATCCCTAAAACTAACATTATCAACTTCATATTTAGATTTCTTCAATAATATAGCACCGCCAGAGTTTTTAGCCTTATTTGAATTAAACTCTGAATTAGAAACATCCCAGATGCACTTTTCGCTATAGATAGCTCCACCACATTCTGCCCTATTATCATCAAATCTAGACTCGTCAATGCTCATCTCACCATCATAAGTGTATATGGCCCCGCCATAATTAGAAAGATTTCCACTAAGACTGGAACCCATTACATTAAGCTCTGCCTCATAATTGACAATAGATCCTCCATCATTTGCCCTATTATTTATAAGTTCACAGTCCTTTATGATAAAGACACCATTATTATAGATAACTCCACCTTTATCTGCCTGATTGTCATTTAATTTGGATTCAATAACGCTTATATCACAATTTTCATTATAGAATACTCCGCCATCAGCAGATGCCTTGTTTTTCTCAAAGAGTGTTTTTTCAACGGAAAAGTCACCATCTTGATTATAGATAACTCCTCCCTTATCTGCCTTGTTGTCTTTAAAAAGAGAATCGCTTATCTCTAAATTGCCATCATTATTAAGGATTGCTCCACCAAAACGTGCCTCATTTGAGCTTATTTCACAGTTTACAATCTTCAAGCTGTCCCAATTATTGATTGCTCCACCGAATTCCTTTGCTTTATTCTCCTTAACTGTGGAGTTTATAAGGGCCAATTCACCTTCCTCTATGTGTATAGCCCCTCCATCATCAGCAGAATAGTTTCCAGAGATGATAGAATCAATTATGTCCATCTTTCCCCCATCTACCACTATGGCACCTCCGCTTTCATCAGAGTATCCATTCAATAAGCTAATGTTTTTAATTGTAAGTTCTCCTGAAGAATAAAATATTCTCACTTTCCCACATGCATCAATTGAATGTCCATTCCCATCAATAATTACATCACTATCCAAATTAATGCCTTCTAAGTAAATAGGGCCTTCACCATCTCCTAAAACAATGTCTGAATCCAAAACTATCTCATCGTCGCAATTTTCTATCAATAATTCAAGGTCTCTAAAACTTTTGCTCATAAAAACACCATATTATTAACTATTGACTTTCTATTAATTAAAATTACTTTTAAAAATCCTTAAAGTTTAAATCTAATTCAAAGTTTATAATCTTAACACCAATGTTAAAAAATCATTTAAGTTTAAATCTTATCTAAAGCTCATAATCCTAAGTCCAATGTTTATAAATTAAGTAATATAAAATACAAAAATAGTATTAAGTGGTGATATAATGGACTTTAATAATTTCAAATATCTTGATGAATTGATTCATAGTGGTGCAAAGGAAATAAATCTAGACTCAGACATAATCCTAGAGGACAAAGAAGAGCAAAAATATTCAGATGGAATTAAACTGAACATAGACAATCTAGTCATCAATGGAAATGGCCATATCATTAACGCCAAAGAAAAAACAAGAATATTCTATTCCACAGCCCAAAACATCACAATAAAAAACATTAGATTAAAAAATGGAAAAACAAATACAATAGGAGGAGCCATATACAACCTAAAGGGCAAAATAAAAATCATAGAAGCCACAATAAAAGAAAACCAATCAAAATATGGCGGATCCATATACAATGACGAAGGAGAAATGGAAATAATAAAGTCCACATTCACAAAAAACAATGCCAAATCAAATGGAGGGGCAATCCACAACTATAAAGGCAAGATGAGCATAGAGGAATCAATAATAAATGAAAACACCGCAAAGCAAGGAGGAGCAATCCACAACTATAGAGCCATTCTAAGCATAGAAAACACCACATTAAGAAAAAACGATGCAAAAGACTTTGGTGGAGCCATATTCAACGATGGCAATGAGTTAAAAATCACCGAAAGCACAATAGAAGAAAACACATCAAGCCAAGGAGGGGCAATATACAATAATATTGGAGAAATAATCATAAAAAACTCCACAATCACAAAAAACATAGCAAAAATAGGTGGAGCAATCCACAGCTGGAACAAATTAAGCATAATATCCTCCACACTCAATAAAAACAAATCATATGAGTATGGCGGCGCAATACATAATTTCGATGGAGAAATATTCATCAAAGACTCCATAATCACCGAAAACATATCAAACAAAGGTGGAGGAATATTCTCAAACAATAAAAAATACAAAATTACGACTTCCACCATCGAAAACAATGAATCTGACAATATCCATGAAATAGACTCATTTTTAGACATGGATTGATAATAGCATTTCTTAAGTAGACATGGATTGATAATAGCATTTCTTAAGTAGACATGGATTGATTATAGCATTTCTTAAGTAGACATGGATTGATAATGGCATTCTTTAATTAGGTTTTCTATGTTAAGTATTTTAAAACCTTATTTTTCTTGATAAGTTCCATCTTTCACCTTATTTTTAAAAATATTTATATTTAAATAGTTTAATAAATATTAATGAGTAGATTATTTTATTATATTTATTTTACTCTGTTTTTATTAATTAACTGTAAAAGGAGGTGAAAAAACGAAAAGGAAATACTTAATCATTGTTCTAACGATTATTTTTATCTTAAGTCTTAACATTGCAAGTGCAAGCGATGATATGTCCGAAGATATTGGAATCAATGACAATAATGGTGCTTTGATAGCAGACGTTAACTTTGCTGATGACAATAATAATGCTTTAAAGGCTGAATCCAACTCTGCTAGTCAGAATGACGCTTCAATAGATGAATCTGCTAATCCCACTCAAGATCTTGTAGATACAGATAATGGATTAAACCAATCCATCACTAAAAGCCCACTAAAATCCAATACTGGCCTCACTGTTACAAAAACAATTGATAACAGCTCTAACCATATGCCTGTAGACGGATTTTACGACATTGGAGACACTATCTACTATACCATCAACATAACCAACAATCTAGAAGAAAGCATAGGCAATATCAGTGTTGTTGAAAACTTCCCTGATGGATTGATATGGGAATATATTTGGTTTGCTGATGACAATCCAAATTGGAAAAATGAGAGCAATGTATTCAATTATACAAAAGCATTAGAGCCTGAACATAGCATCCTTCTCAAGATACGTATGACAGGAAATAAAACAGGCACTTACATTAACACAATCAATGTAAGCTCCAACCTAACAAGCTCTCAAGAGTTCTTATCCGAAGAAGTGACTGTTTATGCTCCAAATTTAACAATTACAAAAGTGGCCAATGATCCAATCGTTACCATTGGAGAAATAGCAAACTTTACAATCAACGTTACCAATAACGGAAATAGGCCATTAAGTAATTTGCGTATCTATGAAGATCCTGAAGAATCATTATTCCTAAATGAGTTCACTAACATAAGTGGAAATTGGGACTCTTTTGCAAATCGTGGTGGAGATTACGGTTTTAGCTTGGACCAGCTGGATATAGGTGAATCTGCTGCTATAATAGTATCTTTTTTAACAACAGAAATTGGAAATTTCACCAATAATGTCTATAGCAACTATCCGAATCCTCAAGTAGAGGCAAATGCCACTGTCACAGTTGTTCCAAGAATTGAAAAGACTGTCAATGCCACTGAAATTGATATGGGAGAGTCTGTTGAATACAATGTTTACATCGACATGACAGGAGCCAATAAATTAGGCATTGATGACTTTAAAATCAAGGTCACCGACATTTTAAACGAATACTTCGATTTGGATAAAGATAGCATCTCCTCAAATTGGAAATATAATAGAGATGAAAAGGCCTTTGAATATATGCTAAGCGACATTCCAGAGTCATTTGAATTCAATTTTGCTGTATATATCACTGAAAGAGGAAATTACACCAACACAGTTTCCCTTAAAATAGGTGACCTGCCTGAAGTCAGTGCTGAGTCTGATGTCACTCATGTCAGAATAAGTGATGCAAATATCGCTGAAACTGCCCTAGATTCAACAGTAAATCTTCAAGAACAAGCGGTTTTCATTGTTAATATCACCAATACTGGAGATAAGACATTTAATCCTTATGAACTTGTTGTAAACGACGACTATGATGAAGATGCTCTAACTTACCTCAGTCATGAAGATATAACAGGCAAATGGATAGAGAATATTGAAACTGATTCCCTTTCATTTACATTGAATTCAACATTAGAGGTAGGAGAATCTGCAAGCTTTAAGCTTTACTTCAATACAAGCAAGGTAGGATCTTATTCCAATTATGTCTATATTAACATTAATGATAAAGAGGATGATTCAATAGTCATTGTATTAGCTCTCATGAACAAATCAGTCAATTCAAGAGAGATTGATGCAGGAGACTCTGTTGAGTATAATATCTTCATTAATTTAAGCGGATATCAAGGCCCTGTAAAGGTTGAAGACCTTTTCAATGATACATTTGCATTGGATAAGGACACTATCTCAGAGAATTGGCATTATGATGAAACAGAAAATGCTTTCATTTTCGATCTTAGCGACAATCCAGACACCTTAAACCTTAGCTTCAATGTTACAATCAATGAAAAAGGCAATTACACTAACCTTGCTAAGCTTATATTAAGTTCAGATTATCCTGAAATCACAGCTGAAGCTCCAGAGGTCTGTGTCTACAAGCCGGATATGACAGTGACAAAAACAGTAAACGACACTGAAATATATATCGGAGATACTGTAAAATACACTGTCACTATAGATAACACTGGAGATAGAACTTTAACAAACATTATTGTCAAAGACGAACTGGACCCTGCATTTATACTGGATGAATCCTCTATCACTGAAGGCTGGACTTACAACAAGGACAATTCTTCATTCACTTACAACAATAACATAAGCGTTGGAGAAAGCGCCATCTTAGAATTTATTGTTGAGATAAGCAAAGAAGGCAAATACACAAATATTGTAAATGTCTCAAGTCCAGGAGTTGCTAATAAAGAAGCTAGGTCTGAAGAAACCGTTGCTAAAACTATTCCGACCAATATCTGCCTAGAAAACGTGACTGCCGATCCAGACAGTTTTGTGAGAATAATAATCAACATAACTGCAGATAAAGGCTTAATTAATGGAACAGTAAACATTACTTTCCCTGATGGGACAAATGAAGCTGTAGAAATCACAAACGGAATTGGAGAAACAGTCTGGTATGTTCCTGATAATTATGCTTCAGGAAACTACAGTGTCTTTGCATATTATGAAGGCAATGGAACTTATTTAGAATCTGAAGGCCAAGGAAATATTGAAGTTATTCCATATTACACTGAAATAAGCCTATCTAATGTGACTGCTTATCCAGACAGTGATGTGGAAATAGAAATCAACATAACTGCAGGAGATGCTAAGCTTATAAATGGAACTGTAACTGTAAGTTTCCCAGACGGCACAAACAAAACTGCAGAAATAATCAATGGTACAGGAAATGTAAATTGGACTGTACCAGATGATTATAAGGGCAATTATTCCATAAGCGCAAGTTATCCTGGAGGTGGAAACTATCTGGATTCAAATGCCACAGCCAATATTGAAGTCATAGCAAAGATCAGTACTCAAATCACAGCAGACATTCCTAATGCCTATCCGGGAGAGGAGATAGATATTTCTGTAAATGTCACAGCAGATAATGATGTACCATTCAATGGAAATATAACAGTGAATCTACCTGATGGCTCTAAAGAAACTGTAGAGATTAAAGACGGAAAAGGAAACATAGCTTGGACTGTTCCAGACAATTTGGATGTAGGAGATTATAATCTCACCCTCACTTTCGATGGAGATAATAATTACCTGCCTTCAAATGCAACAAGCACCCTAACAGTTGAAAAGATAAAATTACTCATCATTATAGATAACATTACTGCTCATCCAAAAGAGGATGTGACTATTTCTGTTAATGTTGCTATAGATGATGGTAGTGAGTCTGATAATTCAACTAAAGGTTCTTTATCTGATAACAATCTAAATAAGGGTGCTTTATCTGATAACAATCTAAATAAGGGTGTTTTATCCAATAATGATAATAAGGCTTTATTAAAGGCTTATATCAGTTCAGCTAAAGGCATTCTATCCAGCAACCATCTTAATGATGGAGATAATTTCAACGGCTATGTCAATATAACCTTACCAGACAATTCCACCGTTGAAGTTCAAGTCAAGGATGGAAAAGCTGCTCTCAATTGGACTGTACCAGAGGGATACGAAGGTGAATATCCAATAAAAGTCACTTTCAACGGCAATGGAAAATATCTATCTGCCAGCGAGACAGGATACATTACAATCGAAAAGATCCCAACTTCAATCGACCTTGAAAACATTGGAACAAAGCCAAACAGAGAAATCATAATTCCAATCACAATAAAAACTGATGATGACGTTCCATTCAATGGAAAAGTAAGTGTTGAACTGCCTGATGGCACAATTCAAACAGCAGAAATCACAGAGGGCATTGGAAACACAACATGGACTGTTCCAGATGATTATAATGGAGAATATAATTATACAGTAAGATTTGAAGGAGACGAAACCTACCTCCCATCAAACAATACTGCTATAATTAAGGTTGATTCCAAGATCCCAGTTGAAATAATTGTTGGAAACATTACAGCAAAACCAAAAGATAAGGTGACAATTCCTATTGAAGTAATCACTGCAGAAGAATCCTTATTTAATGGAAATGTAACTGTAAGATTGCCAGACGGAACTGAAGTCACTGCCCAAATCACTAATGGTGAAGGCAGTGTGGAATGGACAGTCCCAGAGGATTATAATGGAACTTATTCCGTTAGCGTAAGATTCGATGGAGATGATACATTCCTAGAGGCTGATGGAACTGGATTTATTACTGTAACTCCAGAGACTCCGGATAATCCAGTGCCTCCAATAAGTCCAGTAAGTCCAGATAATCCAGTAGCTCCAGCAAAACATTCAGCTAATAAGCCGATGCCAATGGATAAAACAGCTCCAGGTAATCCTATAATGGCATTGTTAATAGTGCTTTCAAGTTTAATTTTTGTAAGAAGAAGTAGAAAATAATCTACTTCTAATTTTTTCTTTTTTTAAAACAAGATAATTAATAAAAAAACTCTTTTTAAAAACCGATAATTAATAAAAATTAACACACTCTTTTTTTAAAACCAGCTAATGAATAAAAATTAACACACTCTTTTTAAAAAATAGCTAATTAATGAAATAAACTCTTTTTTTATAAAAAATAGCAATCAAAAAGATCTAAACTTCTCTTTTTAAAAAATAAAAAAAGTTAAAAAAAATATTATGAGTAAAATTAAAAAATAAAAAAAAGTTAAGTGGAAAAATCATTCACACTTAAAAAAAAAACAATCAGTCATCTGTCTGATTACCAACAATAATATCCTCAAGCAAATCTGCATTTGTAAGAGTGATTGTCACAAGATTCCCATCAACAAGATAATTGAATGTAGTATAATCCCCTTGGGTTTGCATATATCCGTCCACACCATTTATAGTTGTCTTATTGCCTCTTTGAGATATGATATCCTCACTCATGTCATGATCATAATCAGCTACAAGAACTGAAATGGCATCATGTACATTGTTTTCAAAGGTTGCTTGGGTAACCCTATAGCTTGAGCTTCCAGCAGTGTCTGTATCATTCACTCTTGTATAGTTGTCAGTAACTGCATATCCCTGTGGAATATTGAAGTCGATGCCGTCAATGCTGAATTTGGTTGGGCTTCCGCTAAGAATGCCCATATCAACTGCAGCAACTGATCCCATTAGAACAATAGCCAATATGGCTAATCCGGCCACAAATATCTTTTTATTATTCATTCTTATCCTCCTATGTGTCTAAAAATAAAAATTTTAAAAAGTCTAAAAGTCTAAAAACTAATAAAAGTTAGTTTAATATTTGTTTTATAAATTCTTAAATCTATCCATATCTTTCTATCAAGGAAAAAATGGCTTTTAGGATAAAAAAAATAAAAAAATAAAAAAGAGTGGGTGGAGATTATCCCAAGAGTTAAAAATAGCATAGGATAATCTCAAGAACATGTCTTTAAAAAAAGGTTTTACGGGTTTGGCACTTTTAAATAACATGTTCCATGTATAATAGTTTATCAAAAGCATAGTTTAAAGTAAATAAGGTGCCTAGAGACGTGTGAAAACTAATCGGACAAAATAAAAAAAATTCTTGCTTTCAATGACAGACGGGGTTTATTCATCACTTGTGATAGGGGATAGATTATATATTTTTATTATTTTTATTTGCTAGATGTAGATATACTATCTTAAAAAAATAATATTGCATATAGTGATTGATTTAATTTAAGAGTTGATTAATATAATAAAAGAAAAAGTGGTAACTTGTATTTTAATTAGGTGTTATTTTGATTAAATTATATGAAATTTTCTATCAATAATTTATCAATATGAAAAAAATCAAGCCTTCAAATAAACCTCTATAATGCTGTCTAATTGTTTCTTAATTAAAGTAAAATCCTGGTTTAAATCTAGGGTTTTAACGCTTATCCTATTTCCACTCATTAAATAATCATTGTCTGGATATATTTTTTCTCTTGTTCTTGCATAAAGTAACATTCCAGAAACCTTATTGTCAAGTTCCACTCCATTTGCTTCATTAGCCACTTCAACTTCCTTATTTTTCACATAGGTAAAAATCTGATAGAGATTGTGTGAATGAATGGTCTTTTTATCATAATAGGTCTGAGTGGTGCTTGAATAATACTTGGCATCAATAATCAATATCTTATTTTTATGCTCTAAAGTGATATCTGTCTGCATACGAGGAAGCATTTCACCAAAATCATCGTCCAATTGCCATTCTATCTTAGGAGAGGAAGCCTTGATGTCAGGATGCTCTCTCTTATAATAATTTAAAATGAATTTCTCATATAGCCTATTCATCCTTTGATTATCCAAAAAGCTCATAAGCTTCTTTTCACCCTTACTATCAGACTGGAGGAGTCCTTTAAGTGTAAGATAGCAAATGCCGACAATCATCTGATAATTCTGATTATTCCTATCATAGCGGATTTTCCAATTTATGGAATTTGTATCCAGCGTATCCACATCACGGAAGTATAAAAGTATGTTCTTTATGCCCCGTCTTTGTTCTTTTCTTATCTCTTGCTTTAAAAGTAGAATCAATGTGGTCTTTATGATTTCATTCAAGTAAGAATTGGCAGAATATAATAAAAATTTTATTTTTAATATTATAAAGTTTTTATGAAATAAAAAAAATAATATTTACAATGATAATTAAAGGAGATTAAAAATATTTTATTAATTGCCTAAATTTTTTTACAATAATATTTTTCACATGCTCTTTTAAAGTTTATATACTAAAACAAATATAATATACTCTAATTATACACAACTGTGGTGCACATATGAGTAAAGAAATGAAAAGAATACAAGTAAATTTTACAAAAGAACAGTATGAACTATTACAAAAACTTAAAGGAGAATTAGGAAACAGTGATTCAGAAGTTATAAAAAATATAACTATGGCTTGGCTAAGCGAAAAATCATTAATATCAACAACCCTAAAAGAAAAAATATTTAACAATTATTAAAATAAAAAGGATTTGAAAAAATGGAAAAACCAACAGTTATTGATCTATTCTGTGGAATCGGAGGATTTAGTAAAGGATTTGAAATGGCAGGTTTCGATGTGTTATTTGGAATAGATATTTGGGATATTGCAATAGAAACATTCCAACATAATCATAAAAACACAGAGGGAATATTAGCAGATTTAACAGAATTAGATGATGATTTTTTTAAACAATACACAAATAAAGTTGATGTTATCATAGCAGGGCCACCTTGCCAAGGATTTTCAATGTGTGGAAAGAGAGAAGTTGGAGATAAAAGAAATGAACTGTTCCAAGAGGTAGTGAGAGCAGTTAAAATTATTAATCCTAAAATTGTTATTATTGAAAATGTAGTAGGCCTTCTTTCTATGGAAAATGTTGATGGTGAAGATGTTAAAGGACTTATAGTCTCTGAATTCGAAAAATTAGGCTATGAAACAAACTATAAAATACTAGATGCATCAGAACATGGAGTTCCTCAAAAAAGAAAAAGAGTAATTTTCATTGGTTCTAGAATTGGAGATGTTGAATTCCCAAAACCAAAAGATAAAAAAGTTTCTGTTATGGAAGCATTAGGCAACATTCCAGACACAAATTTTGAATATTATGATGAGCCAACAAATAGCTTTCAAGAGCTTATGGCTGATGGAGAAAAGAAAATCTATAACCATGACGCTATGAAACATAATGAAAAAGTGCTTAAAAGAATTGAAAACGTTCCTCAAGGAGGTAATTGGCAAGATATTCCTCCAGAAATCTATGATGTTGGTGGAACACATAGTAATAATTACAGACGTTTAGATCCAAATAAACCGTCTATAACTATCAAACATGCTATTAAATCTATGATAATTCACCCAACATTCAATAGAGTAATTACAGCAAGAGAAGCAGCTAGATTACAATCAATACCTGATAGTTTTATAATTAAAGGAAATAAAACTGCACAACATCAACAACTAGCTAACGCTGTTCCTCCATTATTAGGTTATGAGATTGGAAAGCAAATTATAAAAAAGTTAAATTAAAAAGGAATTAATATGGTTTCAAAAAAAAGAGCAATGCAATACACATTAGAAGATTTTAAAGAGAAAAATCTTGATGAAACTGAAGAAAACGATAAAGATTTCACATTCATTGATTTATTTTCAGGTATTGGTGGGTTCAGATTAGCCTTTGAGTCAGTAGGTGGAAAATGTGTCTTTAGTTCAGATATTGACAAATGGGCCAATGAAACTTATTATATGAACTTTGGAGAATATCCTCATGGAGATATAAGTGAGATTCCTGCAAATCAAATACCTGATCATGACATTTTATGTGCAGGATTTCCATGCCAGCCATTTAGCATAGGAGGATATAGAAAAGGGTTTTGTGATACCAGAGGGACTTTATTTTTTGAAATTGAAAGAATACTTAAAGCTAAAAAACCCCAAATGTTCCTACTGGAAAACGTTAAAGGCTTAACAAACCATGACAAGGGAAAAACATTTAAAGTTATCAAGGAATCCTTATGGAATTTAGGATATTCAATATTTTACCAAGTTTTAAATTCAAAAGACTATGGAGTCCCTCAAAACAGGGAAAGAATATTCATAGTTGGGTTTAAAGACAATGTAAATACATTCAAGTTCCCATTACCTTTTGAAAATAAAGCCAATATTAATGATTTATTGGAAAAAAATGTTAAAGATCATGAGTTAAGTGGAATTGCTTCAGATCATCTAAAAAAGCATTATGAAGAATTCTTAAAAAATAAAAAAGTTAATAAAAATTATCCCATTTTCGCTACAGAAATTAGGCCTTCAAGATGTTCTATTAGGAATGATGGCAATTCTCCTTGTTTAACTGCTAAAATGGGTACTGGTGGCAATAATGTCCCGGTATTAGTAAATGAAAATAGGAAATTAACTGTTCGTGAGTGTTTAAGACTTCAAGGATTCCCAGAGAATTATAAAATTAAAGATAATTATTCTCAAAGCTATAAGCAGATTGGAAACAGTGTAACTGTTCCAGTTGTTACTTTGATAGCTAAGGAAATGATAAAATATTTAAATTAATATTTTATCTCCCTTTAGGTTTTATTACAATAGTAAAGTCACCTCTACTCCTACCAGATCCAGTAGTAGGTTTAAATGGAATATAACATGAATCTTTTAATTCACCATTCTCATATAAATAATGGACAGTAAAGGGTTCTTCAAAATTTCCTATTCCTTGAAATATAAATCCTGCAATTTCTTCATTACTATTAATCATTTCCTCAATCTTTTGATTAGAAAAACTTTTAATTTTTTATATGAAGAAATATCTAAATCTGAGCTGGAAACTACATCAAAAGATTTAAAATACTTTATAAAGTCTTCAAAATTAGTATTCCAGCCAGTTAAGACTTGAGGATTTTTTTCTAAATCATCCACATCTCTACAATATATTGAAGCTCCAGCCCCCAATTCATAACAACCAAAAATATCTTTAAATGTATTAGGTCCCATTTTTGTTATTTGATATCTACTAGAATTTTGAAGTTTGACTGAAATGCCAGTGTATTTTATAGGTTCCAAATCAAAGTCTTCTGTATTATCTTCGCTTAGATAGAAATCATTATCTTCTAAATAGCTATAAGGAACATTACCTTTAGCAATATAAACATCTGCTTTAGGATAAACTTTTTTATTACTTATTTTACTAAATTTTTGATATAAAACATGTATTGCAAAATGACAATTATGATCTAAATTTAATACATCCCAATAAGATAAGTCCTCTTTTTTGTTTAATAATTTTACAAAGGATATTTCTTCTTCTGTACCTTCTGCAGTTCCTCTATTTGTCATCTTTTTTCTCCTTATAAATCTTAACTAAATCCTTACCAACTGAACTCCATTTTAATTGAATAACCCCTCTTTTATTTTCAGATTTATCTCCACCATTAATATTCCTATTCCATGCTTGGAATGTTAATCTGCCTATAGGAATAGGGGAGCTGCTTTTTTCATTTTTATCATCCGATAACCAATCAATAACGGATTGAGATTCAACAATAATACCTTTATCTGGTGTTCCATAATAAATAAAATCAGGCCTAGATTTAGATTTAGGTCCTTTAATGACAAAACGTTCTATTAAATCTCTTTTAACAGTATAGAAAAATTCTCTAATATTTCTTATTTTTTCAGGGAATTGTTTTCTAAATTCAGAAGCGCTTAATCTATCTGAAACTTCACCAGTACCATCTAAAGTTCCATCACCCCAAATAAAAAACCTTATATCATCAGATAATACATTAGAAATACCATATTCTTCTTTTAAAAAAGAAACAAACTCTTCTAATTTTTCTTGATGGACACTATTTCCAGTTCCTTTTTTTATACTGACATTAAAATTTTGAGAATTAATATCAATAGTCAAATCTGTTTTATTTACTCCACCTTTTTTATAAGCCTTAATAATAAAATCTTGAGAAATTTCTTCACCATACATATCTAAAATCATTTGTTTTAAATTATCGTTCAAATCCATAAATTTTTTATTATTTAAAGCTTCTAACATTAAATCTTCGTTTTTAAAACCATCTTGTCCCATACATATCACCCTTCTGTAATTCTTTAAAGTAAATATCTAATTAAAAAAAATAAACTTAAAAATTATAGCACTAATATTATTTTTTTTAAACACTACCCCCTCAAAAAAAGAAAATATAAATTAAAGTCTATTACTAATAATATTAATGTATTACTATTTATTTTTAAATTTAATAACTTACCCACTTAAAACTATCCAAAATGCCATCTATAGGACTATTATTCAAATCCATACCTAAAGGTCCCTTATAATCAATCACAACAAGATCTCTACCATTTTCACAAAAGTACAAAATTCCCATTTGGAACTCCTGATAATAAGGCTTCTCCTCTATATAAAAATCCCCTTTGGTATAATTGACACCATTTCTAAAGTCATAGCACCTGTGCCTTTCAAGCATATCCATCAGAGTCTTCCTGTCTGTGGAATTGTCCATAATGGAAATTGAAATGCTATAATAGTCCTCATTCTCCAATAGTACGAAATCATCGCTTGCATTCTCTATATGATAGCCCTCTGGAATATCAAAATCAAAGCTATCTGCAGCTGCTATAGGTGAAACTATAGAAATCAGCAATAAGGCCATAAGAATAATCAAATAATCAGTCTTCATAATATAATCTTTAGGGTTTCTCATATTAATTCTATTTCATTATCATCTGCATACTCTACTGCAAAATACTTAATATCATCATAGATTGTATCTAAAAAGCTGTTGATAGCATCATCCAATGAGTTCCTATCCACCTTTCCATCTATTTCCAATTCTAAAATCAATGAACGTCCCAATTTTTCAAGATCTATTATAGAAACATGATCTACTTCCATATTATCATATTTAATTTGATGCTCATTGCCATCTATATTTAAAATTATCTCATTTGCCATGAATAAATATTATTTATCCTTCTATTTAATGCTTTATATTAAAAAACAATAACTAATAATCCTTGGTTTACCATATAAAACTATTTATAAAAAAATAAAATCATATAAGCCTTCCATCATCATTCCAGTTTCCTTTCATCTTATTGTCCTTTGTGTCCTTAATAAAATTAGCCAACTTTTTATCAAATGCTTCCCTATCTTTTTCCTTTTGAATATTAGCTATCCTTATTCTTTTATAAAGGTCTGGAAAGTTCTTAAAATTATTCCAAGTCTCATTATCCTTCTTCAATTCATCTAAAATATCTGAATCTATAATAAAATCTTCCTCTAAATCGGGAAGGCTTTCATATCCGCTATCTGTCATAAGGCCATTTCTTATAAGCCATCGACATCTTTCCTTATTAAGCTGAGACCAATTGCTGTTTTTTCTCCTTGGAGAGAATCTTTGCATTCTCTTTCCATCTATCAGCCCATAGGTGGAATCGATCCATCCGAATGACAATGCCACATAGGCTGCATCGACATAGGACAACTCATCCTTATCGGCCTTTCCCCTTTTGCAGTTGACCCAGCATTCCCTTTGGCTGGAATGGTTTTTTATCATCCACTCCCTAAACTCTTCAGAGCTCTTCAAGTCCAGTATATTCTCATATTCCATATTATAATATTGAACCGATATTTTTAATATAATTTTTTAAAGAAAAGAGAGTTTAAAAAAAAAAATATTGAACCAAATAAAAAAATAGAAAACTAAAAAAAAGAAATTATATGACCTTAATAACTGCTTAAAATAAGTTAATCGAGGACTCAGCTATTAAAATCATAACGGATTGTTGATAAAAAAAACCTTGGTTGTGTGTGTTTGATTTGTGGTTGAGCGATAATATGAGGAGGCATATTATCATAAAAAGAAATTTTTATAATTTAGAAATGATTAAATTATAAAAATTACGAGATATAACAATTGTTATATGCTGTATATAATAATATAACTATTGTTATATATAAAGTTTTTGGTTAAGAAAGAATTAATAATTAAATTTTAAAAAAAGAATAAAAAAATAAAATAAAAATAATAATCTATTTACTTTTTAACAGTTAAAACAACCGCCTTCTTCAAGCCATTATAAAGCTTATTACCTGCAAAGCTAACAACTGCCTTGAACTTGCCTATTTTAGCCAATTTCAAATTGAATGTTACCTGACCTTTGGCATTAGTCTTAGCGGTATAAGTCTTTCCAGCCACCTTAATAGTGACCTTAGCATTCTTCAATGCCTTTCCAAGGTTGTTCTTAAGAGTGACTGTATACTTTTTAGCATTCCTTAACTTAAAGGTCTTTTTAGAGGCAGTCAATTTAGGGTTTGCCTTTTTAACAACTACCTTTACCTTCTTGCTTGCGCTTGCATAATAGTCATTGCCTGCAAAGCTGATATATGCAGTATATGTCTTTGGCTTAAGACTAATGGCTATGGAAATCTGACCCTTTGAATTAGTCTTTGCTTTAATTGTTTTTCCATTCAATTTAACAGCAATATTAACACCAACTATAGCTTTTCCACTACTGTCCTTTAAAGTAACTACAAGATTCTTACTATTTCCATAAACTTTAGTGAAAGTAGACAGAGAAGAGAGGGTAGTTTTCCTTAAAACTTTCAAAGTTCCATTCTTTACAATACAATTGCTTGCAAGATCCTTAGAAAGATTTCCAGTAAGGATATAAGAGCCATACTTCAATGAAGAAGTGTTAAGGAAATAGCCATTAAGCTTGACATTAAATGGAATCTTAAACTTTTGAATGTCAGATCTATTGTTCTTGTTTATTAGAATCACTTCTATCTCCTTCATTCTAAGGACAGTCATATAATCATCGTCATCAACCAATCTGCATATCTCAAGCATATTGTTATTGATTTTATCCTCCCAGCCATCATCATTCAAGTCCCTGGATATCTCAACGCCTCCTCCTCTGATAAGCTCTATATTATTGAACTCAAGATCCAAGGCTAATTTATGAGCTATCTTTTCTCTGAAGTAGTAAATCTCAGGAGCACCACTGATATAAAAGCTATTTTCATCAAAGTATAAATCTCCATATGCCTGGCCATTTGAAGCATAATCATAAGCAAAGCAGATAAGTTCCACCTTACCAGAACTTACAGTCACTTCAGAATCTGTAATGTTAAGGGCATTTACTGAAAAGATTGCACTTCCATACTTTGAAGCAGAGTTATCCATGAAATAAGCCCATCTAATAGTTAGATTTGAGAATTCAAGTGCGCATATTGCACCGCCCCTCTCTTTAGCACTGTTTTCAGTGAAATTTCCTTCATTGATATAGGATGTGCTGTTTACAAGATAGATTGCACCTCCATCCTTATAGGCTTCATTGTAATTAAAGCCAGTGGTATGAATGTCAAGGTCAGCTATAGAATAAATGGCGCCTCCATTGTTTGCATAATTATAATTGAAACTTGAATCTAAAAGATAACAATAGCTTTCTAAGTATATTGCACCGCCATAGATGGCCTCATTTTCAATAAAGTTTGAATCTATAATTTCACATGATTCATTTCCAACTATGGAAGCTGCACCTCCATAAACTGCAAAATTGGAATCAAATAGAGAATTCACTATATAACAGCTGCCATCACAACAAACAGCACCACCAAGATCTGCATAATTGGAATCAAAATAAGAATTCACTATAAAACAAGTGCCTTCACAGTAAACAGCACCACCGGCATCTGCAGAATTAGATTCAAATAGAGAATTCACTATAAAACAAGTGCCTTCACAGTAAATTGCACCTCCACAAGCAGTAGAACTAGAATCAGAACTGGAAGTAGAAGTAGAACTAGAACCAGAAGCACAATTACTAATGAAATAACAATTAGAAACTGTCAAATTTCCATTAGAAACTATTGCACCATTATCTGCATTCATAAACTTAATGTTTCTCAAAGTAAGATTATCACCTGAACTTAGTCTAAAAATGCCTGAATCAGAAGAACCATCAATTATATGGCCTTTTCCATCAATAATTAGAGATTTATTTATCTCTATATAATCATCAACAACAGACTCATCACCACTAGAGAAAGCATAATCCTTATCCAAACTGATTATGGAACCGTTCTTAGCATTTCTAATTATATCCTGAAGTTCCTTGAAAGTTCCTGGGTTTGAGGCATCCAAATCATCAACATCAAAGATTGAATCCTTTACTACTTCAAAATCAAACTCTACAATATCAGATGAGTATATATTGGACTTGAACTGGGCCTTAAAGTCATAATGGCCAATCTTATCAAAGCTGATATCCAAATAGGCAACTCCCTCATTGACCCTTACATAATAGAATTCATCATTGATATGAACCTCTATATAATTTTCATATTCATCCTGATAATTTCTCCATTCTGGAATGCTCATGGCTATAATGATAGTTTCATTGGCTGAAGCCCTTGTAAATGAGCCTACCTTAAGCTGGCATATTTCATATTGGCTTAACTCTGTTCCTTCTGAGGTGATTATGCTATGATTCTTAGAGTTCACTATAGAGGAATCCGAATTCATTCTCCAATTGGAAGTGAATGCCTTTATGCAAGCTACTTGTGAAGTGTTTGCCTTGATGCCAAGTGAAGAGAACTCATTGGATGAAGCTAAATTGCTCAAGTCAATCCAATCCTTGCCGTTTAAACTCATGAAAGATGCATTTGAAGGCAGTGAAGTTCTGTACAATTCATCAGCTTGGCAAACAGGAATCCTGTTTTGATTGTCATTCAGCAATTTTATGATTATCTCAAACTCATCCCCCTCCTTCAAGGTCAGGTTATAGCCTAATGGAATGGTATGATATCCAGCCGGAGAATGATGGATAGAAGTCAATATGTCTTTGCCATCCTCTGTTTTTGTAATGACATTGCCATTTATGGAAACTGAATAGGTGAAATCGGTCTCCTTATCAAAATATGTGGAAAATGCATATAGGAATTCATTGTCCTCTGCTATGAACTTGTTCTTATAATAGGCATTTGTGGAATTTAAAATCAGGAAATCGCTTAATCCTGAAAAGTCATATTGATATATGTCAGTATATCCAATGTCATTTTCCTTAAATGAAAATGTATATGCATGCATATATGGAGCTATCTCCTCTGAAAGCTTTTGCTTATAGGAAAGGTATCCGAAACCGCCATCTCCCCATTCATAGCCCCAGCTGTTTTTAAATATCCAGGCGCCCTTTGCATAGTTTCCTAAGGAGTCAATGTCATCATAATCATCATCCCATCCTATAATGGAAACTGAATGGAATCCGTTGGAAACCTTATTTTCCACCCAATCGAAGGTCACTGAAACGGCTCCGTTATTCATTATCGCCCTTTTGTACTCATCATTATCCAAGCTGTTTTTACGAGGAGCCAAGAAATCAATGTCAAGAATGTGGAATACTGAAGGAAGATCTATGGATAGGGAGGATAATGGATTATATGTATCATATTCCTCATAGATAGGACCTAGCCAGCTTGCAAGATAAGCAAGGAACATTGTGTCATATCCTCCATTGTTTGTGTCTATGTTCAAGCCATAAATGGATGATATGGCCATAAGGTTTTTAGCATTGCCCTCTGAAAAGCCGAATTCCTCTCCGGTTACCTTTTCAAGGCATGCCTCAAGGGTTGCAATTCCTGAAAATGCCCAACAGTTGCCTCCAATGCCTTGGTCTTTAACAGCTATATCTGAATCATCATCCTCATCTTCATAATCATCTTCTGAATCTCCACCACCTCTAGGGTCATAGAATGAAGGCAATGACTCGTTTGAAGGGTAATAGTGAATCAATGGGACCAAACCTTCATTGCTTTCAAAAGAAATTCCCATTCCATAATCTGAAAACAATCCCTTTTCTTCATATTCATCGGTATAAACATTGCCGCTATTGGAGATTTCTCCATAATATTGGTCGATATATATCCTTGGGCCTCTTATGCCTTGAGAAAATAGAAACTGATTATTTGTAATGTTCTTTATTGTCTGAGGACTTCTTATATAAATGGAGCCTCCATACTGACCGTATGAATTTGAAAAGAGAGAGCCGTTAATGTCTAAAGTTCCATAAAGGAAATAAATGGATCCGCCATAATATTCAGCAGAGCTTTTGTAAAAATTATTGTTATTAATGGATAGATCAGTGTTTAAGGAACAGATTGAACCGCCGAAATATGAATAGCAATTGGTGAAGTCTGAATCAGAGCAATTCAAAATGGAATTTATAGAGTAGATTCCACCTCCGCCGTTATCCCTTGAGCTGCAGTTTTCAAAGCTGGAATCTGTGATTTGGACATAGTCGTTGTTGAAGCTTAATGAGCCTCCAAATCCATTGGAGAATGAATTTGAAAATGAGCAGTCATCTATATAGATCATGCTGTATTGGGAATAGATATCTCCCCCTGAAGTCAAGCCAAAATTGTTATTGAATTTATTAGAAGAAATATTCAAGACAGACTGAAGAGAGTATATTGCTCCGCCAATATTTCCTTCCATAAGGTGATATGCTCCAGAAGCAGGAATATAGACATATTCATCTTCAATTTCATAGTATTGAATAAAAGAGGAGTTTTTAGAATAAACATTAGACTTATTTGCAAATATTGAACCTCCCCTATCTCCAACGCTACTCTCAAAAAGGGATGAGTCAATGAAAATATCAGAGTTCATAGCATAAAGGGCACCTCCGCATAAAGCGCAATTCTCCTCAAATACAGAGGAATCAATATGAACATCGGAATCTGAAGCATATATGGCACCGCCATCATTTTTTGCCTCATTTTCGGAAAAATTACAATGGGTAAAATACAAGCCGTGAGACTCGCTTATATAAAATACGCCACCGCCAATGGAAGGTGTTTCATCTAATTCAGGGTTAGAACCAGAATTTCCAGTGAAATTACAAGATATGAAAGAGGAGTCATAGCAATTGTCCAAATAACAAACAGCACCATAATAATCAACTTGATTATTCCAATAGCTACAGTTAATGAAAGAGGAATTATGGCAATCGCCTAAATAAAAGGCACCGCCATCCTTAGCGCTGGAAGTGTCAAATACGCAATCAATGAAAGAGGAATTATCGGAATAATCCAAATAAAAGGCCCCTCCTGTATAATCTACGCTATTGCCCTCTGAAGTACAGTTGAAAAAGTAAGAATAATCACTATAAGTTATAAATACGGCTCCTCCGTCAGATGCCTCATTTCCAAAAAAGATACAGTTGACAAGGCGAGAATAATCACTATCAGCCAATATAAGAGCTCCGCCGTTCTCCCCAATATTCTCATTAAACTTGCAATTTACAAAGGAGGAGTAATCGCTGCCGGATAAAAATACAGCACCCCTATCACCATAGTTATAATTGAAGCTGCAATTGTTAAACTCGATATGATCAGAGCCAATAAGATTTATAGCTCCATTCTCGTCCCCGTCGCCCTTTCTAAATATTATGTTCTTAAAGACAACGTTTGAAGCATCATTGATGAAAATCAGATTTGATTTCTTTAAACCGTCAATGACATGGCCTTTTCCATCGATTGTGATAGACTTGTTTATCACTATTCCATATTTGCCTTTAAAGTCATCATTATAGAGGTAATTCTTATCCAGATAGATTGTTGAGCCTTTGCTTGCCTTGTTTATCTTAGTTTGAAGCTCTGTAAATGTTCCGGTTTTAGAGGCCTGTACAGCCTTTAAAAAGCTATCTTTATGGTTATTTATTTCATCATCAATATTAGGATTAGGGTTAATAGAATCAGAATTAATAGAATCAGAATTAATAGAATCAGAATTAATAGAATTAGAATTAATTACACTATCATTCATAGAATTTATATTATTTTCATTACTTAAATCTGAAGAAGAACTATCAATAGCTAAATCATCCCCTTCTAAAGCAGAAGAACTATCAATAGCTATATTATCATCACTTATCTCCATCGTTAAGTCATTAGCGCATTCATTTGCACTAACTGCAGAAATGGTTCCAATCACTAGAACCATTAATAAGAAAACAAAAAACAATTTTTTATTTATCATAATCCTCATTCCATTAAATTTGTACCTAATTCCGTTAATCGTTAATTAAATATAAAATTAATTAAATACCTTCATTTCATTAACTATTCAATATTTAATTAATTTTACACTCTCATTTTTAATAATATTAATTTAAATAATTGATAATAAAAAATTAAAAAAGAAAATTTTATTTTGAAGATTTAACCTTATCATAGCCAACTATAGATGCTAAAACAACTAAAAAGGCTGCAAATACAATAATAGGGATTCTTGTATAGTCATAAACAAATAAAGCCTCATAAATGTCCTTTGAATTAAGGAATCCTCCATTTGAATTATATCCAAAACCTAATGCTCCACCGATGTTTTTGGAAAGAGAATGATAATCTATATTCTGAGCATTGAATAATTTCAATTTATTTCCTAAAGATCTAGTCTTGGTATGGGAATTTCCTTCAGATTGGCCTTCTTCATTGCCGCCATCGTCTTCTGAAGAGTCCTCTTCATATCTATATATAAAGTCCGTATCAACCATACTAGCATAATGAACATTATGCTGAATTCCCTCTCTTTCATCACTTGTCTCTGTAATGTTAGAAGTGATCTTTGATGAACCGGTCCTTATGGAAATGATTAGGAAGTTATTCAATAGATTAACATCATTTGAATCGGTAGTAGCATAAGCCTTGTTTATATATGTACCATCTCTTTTCAATCTTGTCAATATTGTCAAGCTTGCATTTTTAGAAGATTCCAAGTCACCAACAGTCCAAATTCCATTTTCCGGATCGAATGTTCCCATTGTAGCATTATGTGATAAATACTGTAAATTTTCAGATAAAACGTCACGAACTTGGGTATTATAGCTGGTTCCATTGAGAGAGGAAACAGTTATAATCCATGGAACTTCGCTTCCTGCACGGTTATATTGCTTGTTGGTCAATGATGTCTTTACATCCATATTAATAAACAAATCGACATTGTCATTTGAATCTTTAAGAAGCTTATCTCCTTTATTTACACTTTCAAGCTGTTTTTCATCCTCTAAATTAGAAGTTTTAAGCTGTTTATCATCTGAATTAGATAGTTGATTATGATTCGTCAAATCGATAGAGCCTTTGCCATCATCCATAGATAAATAAGAATCATCCAAATCGCTTCTTGATAAATAAGAATCATCAAGAACACCTTTAGATAAATAATTATCACTAATAGAACTGCTAGATAAATAATTATCTTTTATAGGTCCATTGAATAAATAATTATCCTTAGCATGGTCTATAACTAAATTGGAATCAGAAGACTCATCAATAACTATATTTTCACTTGCTGCAACAGTTCCAAGTGAAAATAGGATTATCAAAATCACTGCCAATATTAAACTACGCTTAAATTTCATTTTCACCATAATCTATTTTTTATTGATTAAATCAGATAATAGTCCATTTTCATTTTCTTATAATTCTCTTCGAAATTAAAAAAACCGAATAAAATATTCGATTTTAAAATTCATTGGAATTAAAAAGATCAAACAACAGATTATTACCCAATATATAAAATTGATAGGAATTAAAAAAACTAAATAATAAAATATTACAATCCGACTAAATCCTTTCCGCAAAGCAGAAAACTACAATCCAAGATTATAACCCATCGAAATGCAGAAACTACAATCCAAGATTATAATCCTCTTGGGAGAGTATTTTATTATCCATATCAGTTAATTTAAACCCAATATGCTTAATATCACCTTTATTTATATCACCACTCCATATAATGCCTGATTTAAACTCATCGGCTGTTGAATTTACCTCATAAACCACATTATCCTTATCATCAAAGAATTGAAGGTTCATAAAGTATCTATCAGAATCACTTGGCAAATTATATGATTCGCCATATATCGTATACTTATTGCCTTTGGCCAATTCATCCACTTCAACATGGGTTACATCCATGGAGAATACACCGCTATCGGTGATGTTCTGGCCTGTAGGCACTATTACAAATAAATAAATTAAAATTAAAACTGCTGCTATTAAAGCCGCTGCTCCAATAGCTTTCTTTATATTGTTTTCCTTTCTTTTAGGATTAGACCTTTCAATTGTCTTGACTGAATTAGAATCAAGCTTAATATCATCTGTTGGTCTATCTAATATATCTGAAGTCTCTTTTACAAGAGTCTTTAATTGTCTTTTGCTATGAGGATATGCCACTATCTTCTTTTTGCTTATTAAAATAAATTCCAAATCCTTTGGAATGCTTGTCTCATCAAGCTTAAAGAGTATAATTGGAATTTCTTTTGAAAATGCTATGTCTGTTTCATTTATAATATAATTGGTGTTCTTTCCATTCTTTGAATAGACCAATACAAAACATTTGGAATTTCTTATAGCCTCTGTTAGATTGCGGGCTGCATCCTTTGAAGATACGTCTCTTGAGCGAATCCAAGTCTTAATATTATTCTCTTCAAAGATACGGCAAATGGCCTCTGCACAATCTTTATCTTCCTCATCATAGCATATAAAAACATCATGACTCATAATTAAGCCTCATAATTGTTAAACAGATTACATTTTATAATACATACCATAAAGATACTCAAAGAGATCCTTATCAAAAGACATCAGTCCTAAAACAGAATATCTGGTTAAAAACTCATTTCTAATAACCAATCCATGAATTATGGCCAATATCCAGCATAATATAAATATTAAATTAAATAACCTAAATATCGGATAAATAAGGAATAATCTGGTAAATACCTGGAAATACAAAAGCAATCCGATTACTGTTGGAATCGCATATAAAAATCCTAACAATGTCCATGATTTTTTCTTTGAAACAAGGCCCATATAAATAAATGAAGCCCAATAGATTGGAGTAAACAGCAATATAAGTGATATCCAATTTTTCTTTTGCTTGGATATGTCTTCTGGAATGAAGCCGTCTAAGCTTGTAATTACAGTTCTTGGCCTTTCATTGCATAATTTTAAAGCGTCAGTAACCAATGTCTCATACTGACTTTTAGGATTTGGATATGCCGGCAGCCATTGAGCCACCTTTAAATAATATCCCATAATGTCATTAGGCTCTGTTTGATCAATATTAAATGAAATAATAGGCTTATTATAGCTGAATGCCATCATAACTTCATTGTTTACATATTTGGATTCCTGTGAATATTTTGAAAATACTAAAACGACTATTTTAGTTGATTTGATTCCATCTGCTATCTCATCAACATAATTTTTGCCAGATGAAATGTTTCTTGGAGCAATCCAGCATTCAAGACCGTTCTTTTCAAGAAGGTAGCATATCTCATTTGCTATATCTGAGTTTTTAGTTGAATAGCTGATGAATACGTCATGCTTTCCATCGCCATCTGAATCTGCTAAAGATTTATCATTTAGCCTTTCTAAAGAAACATCAAAATCTTGACTCTCATCAGGAGAACCACCAAGATTAACCACTTCACCATCATCCTTTATCAGTTCATATGGACTCATATTACCACCTGACTTCCATATACAGTATCTACAACAAATTCCCTATTGTTTCCATCAAATAGATAAACGGTTGCTTCCTTATTAAAGGATAAACTATCCTTATCAAATGAATCGACAGAGATAATCATGGAATGATAATTAAATCCTTTATCGTCTTCCAATTCTACTGTCAGCACATAGCAAGTCTCATTTTTTAAATCTAAAGTACCGGACTTATGGAACTTAGAATATTGATTCAATATATTTTTAACTTTACCATCTGAAGAGTTTAGCTTGCTAACGTCCATATTATAGAAACTGTTTAATCCATTTCTAAATTCTACTGTGTCTCCACTGACTGAATAGGCAGAACTTGAAGGACAAGATATATTCATTGAATCAGTAGCATTCACCATACGAAACTGATATCCGTTGGATTGATAATCAATAAGAGAATAGCAACCATAAAGGATTAAAATAATAACTGTTGCTATAATCAAATATTCAATCAATTTTTTATTCATTTTTTACACCTATGAAGCATAATACTAATTTAAACGCTAATTTACACCTAAAATATAGCCATATAAAAGTTTAATCAAATTTATTCCTATTTAACACTCACAGTAGCCTTAATAGTGTCCTTAAGATAGGTCACAGTGAAAGTGTACTTTCCTCCCTTTTTAAGACCATTAATAACAGCTTTCTTAAGGGTTAAAGTTGCAATTCCTTTAGCATTGGTCTTGACCTTATAGGTCTTTCCCTTAAACTTAATGGTCAGCACCTTATACTTAAGAACTGTTTTTCCCTTAAGTGTGACTTTAATTGAAAAGCTCTTTGCTTTCTTCTTGACAGTGAGACTATTGGTCTTTAAGACCTGCTTTACAGTTATCTTCTTGGACAGGCTTTGACCAGCATAAGTCATCTTAATTGAGTATACCTTGGCCTTTGCGCCATTTGGAGTTAATGTATTAGGTATCTTAAGGCTGATATATCCGTTTGCATCTGTCTTTAGCTTGTAGGTCTTCTTATTGAGAACTACAGTTACTGTCTGTCCCTTTCCAACTGCCTTAGCATCATTACCCATTATTCTAACCTTATAGCATGTGCCATCGAAATAGAACATGCTAATGTCTTTAGCGCCGCTGAATCTTGAGACAACCTTGATTGTGGCATTGGAAACCTGGCCGCTTATAAGGTTCTTGACAGACAACTTATGTGTTCCAATGGCCAAATTCTTAAAGGAGATATTATAAGTTCCATCATCCAATGTGGTTAAAGTCTTTGACTTTCCATCCAATGTGTAAGTGAATTGACTATTGTTTAAAATCTCTCCATTTTCATCTTTAAAGGATAGGCTAAAGCTTGCTGTAGCCTTATATCCTATGTTCTTATTAGAAACTCCTCCGATTGTGCTGAAGACTTTAAAGCTATTTATTATTTTCTCTCCAGCATATGAGCTTGTGTAGAAATAAGTTCCAGGGCCTAATACCAAATCGAATTGAGCCACTCCATCTACGACCTTAGCAGAGCCTAAGCTCTTACAATTTGAATCTGTTAGGCTGATTGTAGTACCTTCAAGCTCAGATTCAATAGCTAGCTTCTTATCTGAACCGTAATAAGTGCTTTGGTCTCTAGTTATCTTTGTGTCATTAAAGGTATATACCTTAATGCAAGCTATTTGGCCTCTTTGGCTTAAGTCAATCTGTTCGCCGTCAACGGTTAAAAATGAGCTTCCCTTAGGAAGATGGATCCTAGTATCATCAACATAAGGCATGGCAGATGAGCTGATGGCAACTGTAAATGTTTCTCCCTTATTTACAGCGATATACTTATTCAATTTAATGGTATTGTATCCTACAAATGCAGATGTGCCCTTTTGCTGATAGGCCTTTTTGCCATTTACATAAACTGAAATGACATAGTCGTCATCCTCATATTCAAAGTAGGTTCCAACAGCGGCAATCAGGTCATCCCCATTTGAGGTGAACTTATTGGAATAGATAACCCCATCATAATCGCCGTCATCAAAGTCATCGTAATTAGTCAAGTCATATTGATAAAGCTTATTGTAGCGAAGAGTATTATTTAATAGATAGGCTACTGCATAGCAGGACCTTAGGCTTTCGTCATAGTAGGAGATATAATAGTATCCATTCTTTCCCCAGTCAGATCCCCAGCTATTCTTTACAATCCATGCCCCATTTCCCTTAGGGGTAATGAGGAAATTGTTTTTGGAATAGTTGTCATCCCATCCCACAATGCTTATGATGTGATTGGCGGAAGCCTCATCATCATTGCAGTATTGGGCATAGGTCTTTTCATTGAAAAAGTCATTGGAATCTGAATCTGCACCATTTGCTGAGGCAGACAATGCCCCATATTTGATTAATCCATCCTTTATTGAGCTTGTATTTGCAGGGTCTAGGAAAATCACATCCAAGATATGATAATTATCTTCAGAGAACAATTGAGGGGATATCTTACCGAATTGGTCATACTCATCGATAGAGCTATTATTAGGACCTAGCCAGCTTAAGTAGTATGCAAGGGCGGTATAGTCATAGCCTCCTTCGGTAAGGGAAGGCTTTCCATAAAGGCTATATCTTAATCCTGCAGACTGTATATTGTTTTCAGATATGTCTAAGCTTACTCCAGTTGCCTTTAAGATTGCTGACTCAAGGGCCGCTGCTCCTCCAAATGCCCAGCATGCTCCGCTGTCTCCTTGGTCCTTAACAGGTGTCACCAATCCCAAATCAACCAGATTAAAGTATTTGTCCTTGATAGTGGCATTAATTTTAACTGGATTCAATATAATGTCTTGACCAAGATTGGATACAAAATAAGGATATTCCACATTGTTTAACTTATTTCTATCGCCGCCCCAAGTATTATTATTTAGAGAGGACTTTACAGTGGTGCTTTTACCTGTTTTAGAATTTTTTACAGTTCTTGTGCGGTCAAAGAATGAATGTATTGCCACATCATTGTTTGAAAACGTACTGCCACTTATATTATAAAAGCTATCGTAAATATAAATGGCTCCTTCGCAGGAAGGATTGCTTAAGACATTAGAATTTTCGATTTTCAAGTCTCCATTGTCAAAATAGATTGCAGAGCCTTTCATTTCATTTGCTACATTATTTGAAAATTTGCTTTTACTGGTGTAAAAGCTGACATTGGAAGTATAAATGGCACCACCATAGTAGTTGGCAGTATTCTCTGTAAAATTTGATCTGTATATCTTTAATTTACCTCCAAGCTGCAATACAGCTCCTCCAAAGTCAGACTTGGAATTTACAAAGCTAGAATCCTTAATGATTGTCTCTTCGCTGGATTTTTCCTCATCCACATTCATGTCTGCATAAATGACTCCGCCATTTCTTAAAGAGGAGACATTGTTAAATTCAGATTTTTCAACGGTAAGGCTAGCATTCCTTACTCCAATGGCTCCTCCTGTGAATTTGGAGAATAGATTAGTAAAATGAGAGTTGGAGATTTCTATTATATAATCGCCATATACTGCAGTTGAGTAATTGGATACGGTGTTTCTAAACAAACAGTCTTCTATATATATTTCAGTCTCATCCCATCCATAGATAAAGGACCAGTCAATCGGTTTTTGAGACTCAAATAAGCCATCATAAACATCTATTACACTGCATTCGCCATAGATGGCTGATCCTGAAGGCGCATAGTTATCTATAAAATTATCATGACTGCTGTAGAAATAAGAGTTGTCAAGATATACGCATGCACCAGAGCTCTTGTCATAATTGTTTGAAAAAGTGACATAATTTGTAGTGAAATCACAGCTAGTTAAGATTAGAGAGGATATCTTACAGTTTTGAAAGCTAAGGTTATTTATGACAAATTCACCATTTTCAAAGTTAAATCCACCAGCAATTCCATTTCCATCTATAATATGGCCGTTTCCATTGATTGTAAGCTCATAGTCTTCATCAAAGGTTAATACGATTCCTTTTTTAAGACTTTTGTCAATAGTGCTATCGTATATATAGTCGTATTTTAAGTTAAGCACATTCTTAGCACTCTTTATATCCTTTAGCAGGTCTGTATATGTCTTTGTGCCTTCAGCCAATTCATTTGAAGACAAGCTTTTTTCTAAGGCCTTATCTTCAATAGTAGTTGAGTCAATAGAACAAGAGTCTTCAATCACAGATGATCTAGAAGATAAAGAATCATTTAAAACCAAATCATTAGAATAATATGAATCCAATCCATTAGAAGAACCTTCTGAAACTAAGGCACTAGAAGAATCATCTAAAGAGCCAGAAGAATCTATTAAAATTTCATTAGAATTATCACTTAAAACAAAATCATTAGAAATATCTAAATCGGCATTAGAATAATCATTTTCTACAGCTGCAGCTGCTCCAATCGATAAAATTAAAATTAATAATAAAATGATTATGCTATTTTTATATAATTTCATAAAAATCCCCAAAATTATATTTAATTAACTTATTGAAAGGTTTTTTAATAATTTTTTATTTAGTCAATAAATTGTTTTATAATTATTAAATATTTTGTAAGTTCTTATATATAATATAAATATATTTAATTTGGAATAATGTTAATTTATTAGGAAGTTTTTATGAATTTTTATCAATAATTTTGCATCAAATTTAATCAATATAAGCTAAGATTTGAAAAATAATGAAAGAAAAAAAGATAGAAGTTTTAGAAATAGAAAAAAGAAAAGCTTCCCAAAGGCAATCTTATAAAAAAGAAAAGCTTCCCAAAAGCAATCTCATAAAAAAGAAAAGCTTCTTGGAGGCAAATAAATAACATTTCCCTGTCTTTCTATAAACTTGGTCTTATTAGATATAACAATACCATAATCAGCCCTATAATCACTAATAGACTTGGAAATTTGCTTATCGCCTTTTTTTCCAATACCTACTTCTATAGGAATTGGCTTATTAAAACCTTCCTTAATAATAAAATCAACAGTAGTCTTATTTTTTTCATCATCATTTGCATCATAAAATAGATTGAAGGAAATATTTTTCCTATTTGTCCAATTAAAGAAAGTGGATGCTACAAGATTTTCTAATAAGATACCTTCATAAGATTTTACATCTCTCATAGAACTACCTAAATCCTTAACTAAAGCATGTTTTAGGGAAGAACTAGCAAAAAAATATTTCCATGATTTTTTAGATCTTTTGGCGGCAGAACCATAAGGCTCTGTATGAAATATCAAATGTGTCTTTTCCAAAAGGTCTATTATACCCTTAACAGTTGTAGGAGATACATTTAAAAAATTAGCTAATTTATTTTGTGAAATGTCCCCTGGCTTTTGCACCGCTAAAAAATTTAATAGCCTAATGCTGTTAATATACTTTTCACTTGAAATAGTGGAAATATTAGCAATATCGCTTATTAAGACTTTTTTAACTACTTCCCTTAACCTTTGAGAAACATTATCATCATTTTTCTCATAAAAGGATATGGGAAATCCTCCATTTCTTAAAAAATCATCCCATACATTATCATTATAGCCTTCTAAATTATACAATTTAGAATAAACTTCCCTTTCACATTGAATGGCTTTCTTCTCATCACCTAAAAATATCAGGTCACTTAATGCATCAGAGAATTCATCATAGTGAAAACCATATTTTAATTTTAAAAAATGACCGTAATTTAAAGGAGTGATGCTTTTTTTCAATAATCTTCTTGCAGAATCAGCATTATATTCTAAATTCAATGCAGATGAACCAGTAAATATTAAAAAAACATTATTAGTCTTATCATAAATTCTTTTACCAGCCCCTGCCCAATTAGAATCATACTGTGACTCGTCAATAAAAATAAAGATCTTCTTATCTAAAGTTCTTAAATTAGAATTATGATGAAGCTTCAAGAAGCAGTTAACGACATCTAAAATATTAATATCCATATAGTCATTTAAATCATCACAGGAGATATAAAGAATTTGATTATGATTGATTTCCTTTTCTCTTAATAAATATTGATATAACTGGTAAATAATGGTTGTTTTACCTAAACCCCTTAGTCCAGGTAACACTATGTATCTATTGGTATAGTTACCTTCTAAAAAATCATCCACATAATTTTTTATCTCATAAAACTCCTCACGACAACGAAACTTCTCATTTCTTATTTTAAGTTTATCATTTAAGCTGAATGGAACAGTGTTAATTTCATTATTAATATAATCGATTAAAATATCTTCTTTTTCATACATTTTTCTCACCTAATAAATTATATAAAATTGTTAATATATAAATGTATCCAATATACTGGACACCTATTTATAAAAGGATATCAAGTAAACTGAACACCTATTTATAAAGAGGTATCCAATATACTGGACACCAAGATATAAATGCATATCTAAAAATAGAAAAAATCGAAAAATTATTATCCAATTGTATAAAAACAAATTAAAAAGAGTACTAAAAGAAAAATAGTCAATAAAAAAAAGCAACTTACAAAAAGTAAGTTGCTTACGAACATTTGAAATTCACCAAAAAAAGAAGAACTAATTTTTAGTGAAAATTATAAAACTTAATTAAGCTTTATAAACATGATTAGATAATTTAAATTATCTATACATTCTTTATGAAATTTTAAATATTTAAATTTTTAGTTTAAATTAAATTTCACATGATATATTATGTTCATTAAGATATTTAAATATATGGTAAATTTATAACTAAGTTATTGATAATTATGAAGTAAATTATAAATAACATATATGAAAATGATAGTTAATTTGTAGATAGAATATAGTAAAGTTGTAGTTAAATAGTGAATATATTATATTAAAGTGATAGTTAAAAAGAGAATAAACTATAATTAAAGAATAACTAAATCTCATAAATCGATAGATAACTAATAGTCATCCCATAAACAACTAAATAATAATAAATAACTAAGCCTATAACAAAAATAGAAACAAGATATAATAAAAAAAGAAAAAAAGAAAAAAATGATTTTATAGAAAGTATCAATTACTGACAAGCCCCTAATAAACAATATCAGGCGCTTCTATAATGAGGAAAAACAATCCAAGCAAAGACTCCTTAAGATAAAAGAATCCTACATCTTTACGATCTGATACTGTTTTGGAAAAGATCTCCTTAACAGCCAACTCTAAATGATATAAACCGTCTTCCCCTTTAGTTTCATCAATAAACTTTTCATCCACGTCAAATGGCAGTGGAATTATGGACACTTCCTTTCCTATCCATCTCTTATTCACATGAATAACAGATGAACCCCTTGCAGGTTTTGCCCTTTTGATTTGATAGTCATCGAATACCAAATCCAACTTTAATTCACTCATGCTATCCTACAATAATTTTTTAAAAAAAGTCCCCAAAACTTCTTTAAAATACATTATAGAAAGTAATATTTTAATACTGTTAAAGACCTGCCTTTAAACGGTAAAAAAGCAAATCTTTTTAATTTTTTAAAAATTAAAACCTTAAAACAGAATTTCATATCTATTTTCTCACACAATATTATATTTAACTTTCTAGTAAATCCTTTTATCGATTTTTAATAATTATGGCCTTTAAAAAAATCAATTTTTCTATTTTTTAAAAATTTTTTAAAGGTAATTACCTTTTTTTTATTAAAACCATATCTTATAAACTTTTCTAAAAATTGGTAAACCATTGTTAATAAATAGTAAACCGTCTATTTTATTCAAAAAGACTTATATATGCAAATAAATTAAAATAAGTTAAATCAAGGTTCTTTAAAATCAAAAATATTAGAAAAAATAGAAATGGTTGAAAAGCTATTAAAAAAAATGTCAGTAGAAAAAATATCTGAACTGACCAAATTAGATGAAGAAGTGATAAAAAATTTAAAAGAAGAAATATCTGATTAGATTAAATGATAAGAGATTAAGAAATTAATAATTAACTATTATCCTTAATAAACTCCTCTTTAGCTTTATTAGCTTCCTCTTCGGTGTCAAACTGGCCTACATTAACAATTTGGCCTTCCTTATTTTTAAGCCTTACAATCCATTTGCCCTTCTGTTTGCTAAAGTAAATCAGCTCTCCAGAGCTTTGATTCCTAAGGCCGGATTTCAATCCTCTCTTTTCAGAAATATACTTTTGTCTGGTTCTTTCCTTATTTTCCAAATACTTGCATCTTGCCTCATAAGCTTCCTCTTCGCTGCTGAAGTGTCCAATGAACTTAAATCCCTTATATCCCTTGACTTTAGCTCCCCACATTCCACGGCTAGGGCTGTAATAGATTCCCTCATGAGAAGAGTATAATCTTTTATCAGACTTTTCCTCTTTCTTATCATCAGCTGAAGATCCGATAACACCTAACTGCTTAATGTAATAGATGGCTTCCTTATTTGCATCATTGGAATCAATAAAGGACTTGGTATTTGCGAGGCCGTTTTCATTAAAGAAATCAACCTGCCACTTGTTAATCCTAGGATTGAACCTTATCTTTATATAATCTGAATAGTTGTTGACATCAATATAAAAGGCAGACTTGTCATCCCTTACTATTAAGTAATCTGTTTCCTTAAGTGGCTTTTCCTTTTCGCCATATTTTTTAATAAAGGCATTTAAAAAATCAATATTGTTAAGAGTAAATAAACCGTCGAGATTAATTAAAATGAGCTGTTCTTTTAAAAATTTAGAAATGAGAATGTTGAGTTTCAAGCTTTTAAAGCCTTTATTGATTAGGTCAATTTCCCTAAAGCTTTCACCTGGAGAAACGTATTCCAATAGTTCCCTTAAGTCATCTATCAGTGCAAGCTTGTTTAAGCACTTGCGACATCTTTGAAAGGTGGCGTCCTCTATAGGATTGCCACAGATCTTGCATGCTTCATCCTTCTTCTTTTTTTCCTCTATCAAATCAGAATCTGGAAAATAAGAATCAAGTGTAGAATCTTGTTTTTTTCTTCTTCCCATCTTAAATCCCTTATTTTAATTTTTTTACTCTTATTTAAAAGCCATGATAAAATCCTTAAAAATGAATTTAAAACCTGGCAAATTCTAATATATTGATTTTAAAAATAATTTATTGCCCAAAAATAATCGATTATATAATCCTATAATTTTAGATTTGTAAATTATTATATAAAAAAATATTTGTTTTAATCAAAAGGGAATTTTTTAAAGTTAAATCAATAATTTGATAAAAATTAGTTTTTAAAATAGAAAATAAGTTAAAATAAGATTAAAGTAAAAGTATAATAAAAATAGAAAAAAATAAAAAATGAAATAATTAAAAAATTATTTCTTATTTTTTATTAATTATAAGTTTTTGATTGCTAATTCGATATCTTCAGCTTTGACGGTTTTTCTTTTTGCCATAGCTGCGAATTCGATTGCTTTTTTAGCAACAGCTTCAGCTTGTGCGGTTACGTATGCGTTTAATTCTTTTTTAGCATCTTCGCTTACTCTTTCAGCACCAGCGTCTTTAATGATTCTTCCAATAGGAGCTACAGGAATACTCATAATTAACATCTCCTTAATTTTTTTTAAATAAAAATATATACTTATAAAAATTTTTATATTATCATCATTTCAAAATATGAGATTTCGGTTTTTCAAAAGAAAATTTTAAAAAATCATATTTATATAAAAATTTTAAAAATAAAGAATCTAAATAAATATTTTGTAAAAATATTGTCTTAGACGCCTTATTTCATAAGCACATACTATTCTTATTAACATCATTATATTTAAAACTTTCTAAAAAACTGGCTAAAAAGGGCATAAAATCAAAAAATTTGACTAAAAACATGATAAAATCTAAATTCAAGTTAAATTGATTATTTAAAACAAAAAACAAAAAGTTTATATACTTTATCATACATTCCATATGCTTTTTTAAAAATAATTTTTGATGAAAAAATACTATGAAAACGATTATTAAAAATAGTGAAATATGAACAAAAATAATAAAAAAAATCAAAGAAAAGATGAACAAAAATAATAAAAAAAATCCCAAAATCAATGAAAAGATGACCAAATAAAATGAAAATAATCAAAAATAAACTAAATAATTAAATAATACTAAAATTAAAATAAAAGTAATAGAAATAAAACAATTTTAAAACTTTAAAAGATTTATAAAATCATTAACTAAAGCAATAGGTGAATAAAATGAAAATCAAAATAGCAGTCCCTTCCAAAGGAAGAATAAGTGAACCTTCCATAAAAATACTAGAAAAGGCAGGACTAGGCTTAAAGGATTCAACAAACAGAAAATTATTCTCATCAACTTACAATGAAAATATAGACGTGATGTTTGCCCGTGCAGCAGACATTCCAGAATTTGTAGACGAAGGAATTTGTGATATGGGAATATCAGGCTATGACCTGATAGAAGAGGCAGGAGCAGATGTTAAAATATTAACAGACCTCCAATTCGGTGCAACAAAGCTTGTTTTAGCTTCTCCTGAAAACTCCGAAATAAACACAAAAGATGATTTGAAGGATGGAATGACAATAGCTACAGAATTTCCAAACCTTACAAGAAAATACCTTGAAGAAAACAATCTGAACATAAAGATAGTAAAGCTTACAGGATCTACTGAAATAGCTCCATTCATTGGAATAGCAGATGCTATAACAGACCTTACAAGCACAGGAACAACACTAAATATGAATCATTTGAAGATAGTTGATGTCATCCTTGAAAGCTCAATTAAATTGATAGCTAACAAAAATTCATACACAGAAAAAAATAACCTTGTAGAAGCGGTTAGCACCAGCATTCAAGGTGTGCTTGAAGCGGAAAGAAAGAAACTGGTTATGATGAACGTCGCAAAGGAAAACCTTTGTGAGGTTCAAAAGGTCATGCCGGCAATGAGCGGACCTACTATATCTCAAGTGCTTTCCGAAGAGGAAACCATGGCCGTACAAGCAGTGGTTGGAGAGGATGAAGTCTTTGACCTAGTTAACAAGCTTAGAAATGCTGGCGCACGTGATATCTTGGTAGTTCCTATAGAAAGGATTATTCAATAATCGTAAATTAAAAAAAGATAATTACCGAATTGAATTAAAAAATCATATAGTTAAACTTAAAAAAGCCATACATCTTAATAATCCACTAAACTAGAGGAAATAAATGATATTCTACTATACAGGAACTGGAAACAGCAAATATGTAGCAGAGACAATAGCTAAAAGCAATGAAGAAGAGATTATCTCAATCCCAGACTGCATAAGGGAAAACAAATTCACATTTGACGTGAAAGAAGATGAAATAATAGGATTTGTATGCCCAATCTATTCGCTAGGAATACCAGATTCTGTTAGAATATTCCTTAAGAAACTCCGCCTTAACTATAATAAAAAGCCATATATCTTCCTTGTAGCCACATATGGAAGCACTGTTGGAAACATTAAAAGCATAGTTTCAAAATACTTTAAAAAGATAGATGGATTCTTCAATGTAAAGATGGTAGACAATTGGGTTCCTAAATTTGATCTAACAGACCAAAACTACATAAAACAGGCTGAAGAATATGGAGAGAAAAGATTAGAGGAAGTGAACAATCTAATACTCTTAAGAAAAACAGGAAAATACCTTGAAAATGAAAATAAAATATTCAGCGGATTCATATACAAGGTTGGATATGACTTCATCCGTAATACAAGCAATTTTAAGCTAGATGACAATTGTATAGGCTGCGGAATATGCAGAAACAATTGTCCAACCAATACAATAAAAATAGAGAATAAACGGCCTGTCTGGAAGAGAAAAAAGTGTGACATGTGCTTTGCTTGTCTACATAGATGTCCTCAATTTGCCATTCACTATGGAAAAAGGTCTATAGAGCATGGCCAGTATTTAAATCCTAACGTTAAATTATAATATCTAAATTACCCATCATAAGGTTTAAAATATAAAAAAATTATTTTAAAGACCTAAAACCACTTAAATTACTCTTTAACACCTAATTTAGTAAACAAAACAGAGAATCCAACCACAACAAAAGTAATAATCAAATCTACAATCAATTCAAAGCTATTGGTATTACTGAACAGTCCCACAACACCATTTACCCAAATGATAATAATAAGAACAGGCAATAGATATTTTATTGTAAAAACCCATGATTTGCCTACCTTAAAAGTAGAAAGCTCATTTAAAACGGGCATGACCTTTTCAACACCATAGAACCATCCAAATATAATGGCCTGCACACCAATCAAAATCAATATTCCAAAGTCATTTACAAACTTGTCAACAATCCCAACCAAATAGCTGCTTATTCCTGTTGAAAAAGGAATGGAGCAAATCACTGCAACAATTACAAGTATTGTAACCCCTTTGCGTCTACTTAAATTAAACTTATCACATAAGGATGATAGGAAAGGCTCAAACAATGCCAATGCGGAAGTAAATCCTGCAAATAGTATTGATAAAAATAGCAATGGACCTATAATCTGACCTACAAAACCCATCTCACTAAATATCTTTGGAAATACAACAAATATCAGTCCAGTTCCTTCACTGATTAGTTTTTCTATAGGTATTGATGACTTTAGGGACATATATCCAAGTATTGAAAAGACCCCAATGGCAATGAAAACCTCATATAAGGTGTTTGTAATAACCACAAGCAATACTTCATCGACCAATTTGGAATTCCTAGGCAAATAGCTTGCATAGGTATAGACCATTGCCTGGCCTATGCTTAAGGTGAATATTGTCTGTCCGAATGCTGCAAGCCAGATGTGAATGTCTAAAAGAAGAGACCAATTAGGCTTAAGCAATGTCTTTATTCCAATGTCAAATCCTGGCAATGTGAATGAGTATAAAAAGATAAAAATCATTATTATAAATAGCAAAGGCATTAGAATGGTTGAAATCTTTCCGATTCCTTCATCCACATCACGATTGGATACAAACCAAAAAATAATCCATAAGACTGTTGTGCAAATTAATGTAGGAAGAAGAAGCCTTCCAATCTGGGATATCTCCCTAGTTCCACCAACATAAGTCATGAAGAATGAATTGGGATCGCTTCCCCAACCGAAGCTAAAGCTGTTTAGGAAATATACAAAATCCCAGCCTATGATAACCATATAGTAAATTACAACGATGAATACGAATATGACCAACATCCAAGCAATTACCTCAAATTCCGGGCGTATATCATGCATCAGCTTTGAAAAACTCTTCTTTAGGCTAAAGCCTAATCCATACTCTAAAATCAAGAAAGGAATTCCCATAACCATTATTGCAATAAAATAAGGTATGAAGAAGGATCCTCCTCCATTAGAGTATAATACATAGCTGAAACGCCAAATATTCCCTATGCCTATGGTAAGGCCAATCATTGCCAATATAAATGTTATAATTGAATTCCACTGGGCATTTTGATTCATTCTATCACTTAAATGCTTTTTAAATTGTTATTTAATTAATATAAATATTTGATTATTTTAAGGTACTTTAAGTATGATAATCTAATATCCTTTTTTAAAAATTAAAAACATTGAAAAATAGTAAAAATTATCATTCCTAAATAAACAACTTACAATAATAACTTTTGTTTTAAAATATATAAAATAAATTAAAAAAAATGAACAAAAGAGAAAAAAATAAAACATTGCCTTGTTAATTAATAAATTAATTTCTTAAAAAGGAACAATTAAATCAAATGAACCAGTTCAACCAAGAACCACACCACAAAAATAAAATCAAATGAACTAGTTCAACAAAATGAATCACACAAGAAATATAAATTTAACTACCACCCAATCATATAAACAAATGTAAATAATATTAAAAATAAAATAAAAATGGAAATGCTTAAAAATTAATTAGTTTTATAGCCGTGATTAAATGAAGTTTTTAAGATTCAAAAAGAAAATCAATGAATTGGGCAAAGACAATTCAATCAAAATAGGATTCTACGATGGAGAAAAGATAATCGAACTTAAAGGAGACATATTAGACTATTTTAACTCTAATCTAGATGAAATAAAGGAAAATATGATAGAATCATATAGTCTAGAAGATATAGAAATAGAAGCTCCAGTAAATCCATCTAAAATCATATGCATTGGCCTAAACTACAAAGACCATGCCAAAGAATTAAATTTAGAGCTTCCAAAAAAGCCTGTAATTTTCATAAAGCCAAATTCTGCATTAAACAGTACAGAAAAGAATATAATCTTCCCTAACATTTCAAAGCAAGTGGATTATGAAGGGGAATTGGCAGTTGTCATTGGAAAGGCAACAAAAAAGGTATCTAAAGAAGAGGCTGATGATTATATATTCGGCTACACAATCATAAACGATGTCACCGCAAGGGATTTCACCCTTGGAGATGGCCAATGGACAAGAGGAAAAAGCTGTGATGGATTTGCCCCAATAGGGCCTTTTATTGAAACAGACCTTGACCCATTAAATCAAAGAATCGTAACAAAGGTAAACGGAGAGATAAAGCAGAATTCCAACACTTCCATGATGATCTTCTCCCCACAGGAGATAATTGAATTCATATCACAGACAACTACCCTCAATCCAGGAGATATAATTGCAACCGGCACACCTCCAGGTGTAGGTCCAATGGATGCTGGTTCAACTGTAGAAGTCTCTATTGAAGAGATAGGAATCTTAAAGAACTATTTAATAAAAGAAGAATAAAAAACTCATTAGAATGAATTTAAATCAATAATATAAAAATATAGTAAAAATAAACTCAATTTAGGTGATTAAATGCTAATTGCAACAATAATTGAAATATTACTCATTATACTTTTAATCTATGTATTATTCAAAGTAGCTAAAGAAGGAATAAAAATAATAGCTCTCTTACTTATTATTTTCCTCATATTATGCCTACTTGGAATTATTTAAACAATCTAAAATAATAGAATAATTATCAAAAAAACAAAGAAATAAACTGATAGAATGAAAACAGCCATTATTTATGCAAGCAAAACTGGAACTACTAAAAAGATTGCAAAGGCCTTAGTGGACAAGATAGATGGAGAAGTCCTAACAATACCAATAGCTAGAGCCAAATCAGCCTGTCTTTTAAAATACGACTTTGTAATCATAGCAGGATCCATCCATTACGGCCGCATTCAAGGGGAAATAAAATCCTTTGTAAATAAAAACTATAAAACATTGCAAGGAATAAATTACGGCCTATATATCACTTGCACAAACCAAGGCAAGGCTGAAGAATATCTGAACAAATCATTTTCAGAGGAGATAGTAAAATCAGCATTTGTAACTGCATGCTTTGGAGCTGAAATAAACCCCAATAAGGGAGACATGATTACTAAACGCATAATAAATTCCAATTTAAAAAGGTTTAAAAAGGAAAATAAGGAGCCACCAAGTATTGATTGGGAGCTTGTAGATGAATTTGCAGATAAAATCAATAAAAGAACAATAAAAAAGAAATAACAACTAGCAAAAATCAATAAGAAAGAATCAATGATTTAAAAAATATATGCTCAACTATCTAAAAATAATTCCCTTTTCATATTTTTCAAATAAGAAATAAAAAGAATTTTAAATCAAATAATACAAACTAAATATAAGACTTGTATTTCAAGTGTAAACTTAAGGAGTGTAATATTATTTTTGGCCATAATAATGTAATTTCAATAAAAGACTTTGAAAAGGAAGATATAAAATTCATCCTAGATGAAGCTGAAAAGCTTGAAGACATCGCTCAATCAAAAGAAAAATCAGAAGAGCTCTCTGGAAAGATACTCGGACTATTATTCTACGAACCTTCAACAAGAACCAGATTGTCCTTTGAAACCGCCATGAAAAGATTAGGCGGAGACTGCATCTCACTTGGAGAAACTTCAAACAGCAGTGTAGCCAAAGGAGAAAGCATTGCAGACACTGCAAAGATGTTTGAAAGCTACTGCGATGCAATCGTAATAAGACACGACCTTGAAGGTGTTTCACGATTTTTATCTGATGTAATAGACGTTCCAATCATAAATGCAGGAGACGGTGCAGGCCAACACCCTACCCAAACCCTATTAGACTTATACACCATCAGAAAGCACTTCGGCAAGATCGATGGCCTTAACATAGCACTTCTTGGAGACTTAAAATACGGCCGTACCGTACACTCACTTTCATATGCTTTAGGGATGTATGATGTTAAAATGACATTCGTATCCCCTGAAGAGCTAAAGATGCCTAAGGAAAACCTCCTTGACCTTGAAAAGAACAATATAAAATATAAGGAAACATCAAACCTGAAAGACATCATAGATGAGATTGATGTATTGTATGTCACAAGGATTCAAAAGGAAAGATTTCCGGATATTGAAGAGTATGAAAAGATCAAAGGAGCTTATCTTATCAACAAAGACTTGCTCGAAGGCAAGGAACTGATTGTAATGCACCCATTGCCTAGAGTAGATGAGATAGACTATGATGTTGACAATACAAAATACAATAAGTACTTTGAACAGGCTGCAAATGCAATTCCTGTAAGAATGGCCATATTAAAGAATCTCATTAGGCACAGATACGAATAGCTCAAATTTTGAACAAAAAAATACATCAAAACTCATAAACAAAACTATTGAACAAAATCAAAAAAAATACATCAAAACTCATAAACAAAACTATTGAACAAAATCAAAAAAAATACATCAAAAATCATAGAAAATTAGAAAAATTTTAACAAAATCACACTAATACCATATAAAATTAGAATTTTTTTAATAATATACTATCGAGTTTTAAAAAAAGTTATAAAAATATTTATAATAATTATATATACCTTTAAAATAATGGAGGAAACATTTTATGAAAAATCGTATGATTTTAATTATTTCACTATTCCTTATTTCATTACTCGCTATCGGTGCGGCAAGCGCATCTGAAGACATAACTGATACAATTGAAGCACCTGCTGCTGATGAAGTAGTAACAGTTGATAGTGAAATCCAAGAAATAGAAACGGTTGATAATAACCTTGAAGAAATAGAAACCGATACAAATAATATTGAAGAGGTGGAAGCTGCTGACGATGAAGTCATAAATGAAACAGCTGAAACTGAAATAAAAGACGAAACCGAAATTACAGATGAAACTATCATATCTGAAGAAAAGGTTCAAATCGCTAATGATGAAAAAATCGTCCAAGACGGTTTGCTTGGCTTTAGCATCAATTTAACAGACCTACTTGGAGGAGAAAGCTCAAGCCTTAATTTGAGCAAACTCTTAAGTGGAGACAACTTAAACCTTAATTTGAGCAAACTCTTAAGTGGAGACAACTTAAACCTTAACTGGAGCGAACTCTTAAGTGGAGATAGCTTCACCCTTAACTGGACAGACCTATTAGGAGGAGACAGCCTAACAGTCAACTGGACAGACCTACTTGGAGGAGAAAGCACAACCCTCAACTGGACAGACCTATTAGGTAGAGACAGCCTAACAGTCAACTGGACAGACCTTCTCGGAGAAGACTTTACCCTTAATTTGACAGACCTATTAGGTAGAGACAGCCTAACAGTCAACTGGACAGACCTATTAGGAGGAGACAGCCTAACAGTCAACTGGACAGACCTTCTTAACGGAGACAGCTTAACCTTCAACTGGACAGACCTATTAGGAGATAACCTAACACTCAATATGTCAAGCCTTTTAGGTGGCGAAAGCACAACCATCAACTGGACAGAACTGTTAGGTGACAATTTAACATTCAATATGTCAAGCCTTTTAGGAGAAGACTTTAACCTTAATATGACAAGCCTTTTAGGAGAAGATTTCAAACTTAACCTAACAAACATCTTTGGAGATAACTTAACAGCAATCTTTGGAGAAAACTTAACAAACAAACTAGAAGAACTCTTCGGAGACGATTTCACAATTAACATGACAGATCTCTTTGGAGAAGACTTAGCTCTTAACATGTCAGACATCTTCGGAGACGATTCCATATTCAATCTTTCAAATATATTAGGCGAAAGCACAACCATCAACTGGACAGATCTCCTTGGAGAAGGTTCTACACTTAACATATCAAAAATCCTCGGAGAAAGCCTAACACTTAACTTGACTGACCTCTTTGGAGAAAGTTCAACCCTCAATTGGACAGAACTATTAGGTGGCGAAAGCCTAACACTTAACTGGACAGAACTATTAGGCGGAGACAGCTTCACCATCAACTGGACAGATCTTTTAGGAAACAGCACAACCATCAACTGGACAGACCTCCTCGGCAGAGACAGCCTAACAGTCAACTGGACAGACCTCCTCGGTGGAGACAGCTTCACCATCAACTGGACAGACCTATTAGGAGGAGAAACCCTAACTATCAACTGGACCAAAATCTTAGGAAACGATACTTCATTAATTGATAACATCACTTCATTAATTGATGATATCAGTCCATTCGTTGATAACCTTACCACTGCAGTCAAAGATTTAATTAACAAGTTCCTTAAAGAAGAAAAGACTGTGAGTGTCATCAACTATGAAGATATGACCACAACTGCTTTCGACTCTAAAATTGATGGCAGAATCGGTAAATACTTCGTAGTAAAATTAACCGATGACAAGGGCAAAGCCTTATCAGACAAGTTTGTACAAATCGGATTCAATGGTAGAATCTACAACAGAACCAGTGATGAAAACGGTACAGTCAAATTGCAAATAAACCTTGGATATAAAGGTGATTACACCTTTGCTATTTGTTTCCTCGGTGATGAAAAAACCAACGGATCATTTGCAGTTGCAAAAATTACTGTCAAAAAACAAAAGGCTAAATTAACCGGAACTGCCGCTAGCTACAAAGCATCCGCTAAAAACAAATACATCAGCGCTACCTTTAAGACAACTGCAGGCAGTCCAATAGCCGGTAAGAAAATAACCTTTACCATCAATAAGAAAACTTACACTGCTAAGACCGATGCAAAAGGTGTTGCTAAAGTTAAAGTAAGCATTACCAATAAAGGCACTTATGCTTTCACTGCTAAATACGCAGGCGACGATACTTATGCAACTATTACCAGTGCAAGTAAAAAACTTACTATAAAATAAGTTTAAATTAGTATTTTGAGCTGTATGGCTCAAAATCACTTTTTCTTTTTTTTTCTAAGCAAATATCTATAATTCCAAAAACTCTTTTTACTCTAATCTTACAATTTTTAAATCGAATGATCATTCAAAAACTCTTTTTATAAATCTTTCCATTCATCATCAAATTAAGCCCTTAAAATGCATTTTTACAATAATCTCAAGGATAAGATTAATTAACTAAAAAATTATTAAAAATACGAGCAATTAAATTAAGAGAAAAAGTTAAACTATTAAAATAAAAGAAGAGTTTGTTGTTTTAATTCGTCAAAATATATTAATTTGGAAAATATAATATATGGATACCCATGATATAATTATAGAACACCGAATTAATTAAAAAATCAAGAATAAAAAAAGTAAGAGGACAAAAAATCCTCTAATCAAATTAAGAAAATATATGCCTAATATGCCTAAAAGACTACTCAAAAGTCTTAAGAGCATCAACCATGTCTAGCTTTCTAATCTTCCTAGAGAAATATAAATTCATAACAATAAACACAGATACAATTATCAAAAAGCTAAAGGCCATATTCAAAACAGAAATATTAGGAATCAAATAGATCTTATTTCCAAATGCAGGCATCAACAATGTTAAAATATAATAAGCTACAGGAAGACCTAAAATAAAACCAACAATAATAAAGAAAAAGCCCTGAGTAGCTAGCAATTTAGTGAGATACTTGCTCTTAAATCCTAAAACCTTAAGTGTTGCAATATCATTCTCCATCTCTATGAAAGAAAGAAGATTCATATTATAAAGAATCACAACAGCTAAAACAATAGCTAAAAACAATATTGAAGTTATTATCATCATGCTGGTTTTCTGCATCTGGTCCCATCCTCGAACCATATCTTCTGAATAGATTGTGGATTTGACTCCATCATAAGACTTATTGACATGCTCTGAAGTGATTATGCTTGTTGGAGTAAAATTAAAGCCTAACTCTTCATATTTATCGGCAGACATGACAAGGCCCTGAGTAAATGGGGTTGAATGAATCCTATCAATCCTAATCTTAACAAGCTTATTGGAATCTAATAGATGGCAATCTATAGTATCTCCAACCTTTAAATCCAGAATATCAGCCATCTTCTTTGAAATTGAAACCTCATTTTTTGGAATATCTATCTTCTCACGATTGTCATTGGTCATTGTGATAAGATCGGTGTCATTTAAAACCAAAAGGGAAGCAAAATTGGCATCACCCTTTAATATTTCAATGGAGGACTCCATTATCTCATCCCCATTAACCTTATGGGCTATTGAATCTATTTGAGATAAGTCTGTATTATCATCAATCACCAGCTTGGATTCAAAATGATTAACGTCATTGAAATACCAATCCTTTGAAATTTCCATCTGCTCATAAACTGCAAAGCCTGAAATCAAAAGTATAGTGCATCCCATCACGCCAACGATTGTCATTAGTGATTTGAACCTGTTTCTTTTGATATCCCTATAATTCCACCTTATGTTAAATGAAAGCCTTTTCCAGATTGCTAGCTTTTCAATGAAACCAGAACTGACCATTTTTGGAGGCTTAGGCTTTATTATTTGAGATGGAGGCTCATTGACAATGCTTTTAATTGAAAGATATGAAACAATAAGTGAAATCAATGATATTATAACAATTACAAATATGAATCTCTCAAGTCCCACATAAGCCCAAACAGGGAACTTAAAATAATAAATTCTGGATTCATGAACAACGAAATGGAATACGATCGGCCCTAAAATTGCACCTAATATTGACCCTGATGTGACTAATAAAAAGCCAAAGGACATATAATGGATAGCTATTGACCTATTGCTAAATCCATTAGCCTTAAGAACACCGATTTGAGTTCTTTGATTAGAGATGATTCTTTTCATAGTCACTGAAAGCATCAGCATTGAAATCAAAGTGAAAAGAATTGGGAAAACAGCGTTTAATGAACTTTGATGAGCGATTGAATCTGAAACCGCATTTACGCTATATTGATTTGATTGGGGCAGATACAATTCATAATATCCATCTAAACGATAGGACAATAGCTCTGAGAAGATTTCAGGGCGTCCATCAAACTTAACATTAAGAACATTATAAGTTATATTGTCTGATGGAAATGCCTTATAGGACATATAAGCAAAGCCCCTTGCCGTATAATTTGGAACTGTTTGAGTGGGAACTAAGCTATAAACATTCTCTGGAGAATAGCCTAATCCCCTAATCTTCTTTTCTATTTTAATTCCATTGCTTTCAAATGCAATGGTGTCCCCTATCTTCAGATTTCGAGCATCAGCGAAAGTTTTATCTAACCATACACCTTCAGAATCGCTTATATTTAATTCATTGCCTTCAAGAGGATAATATTTAGATATGGTGTTGTTTTCAACAAAATGCAGCGTAATATCGGGCTTGCCATCTAATTCAGCTTGGGAATCTACAACCAACTGTCTCTCCATACTAGTGGTTGCGCCAAGCAAGTAGACCTGCTTTAGAAAGTCATCAACAAGATAGTTTGAGTATATCCATCCGTCAGCTAAATTGCTCCTCTGGTAAAATGAGTCTATGGAGGCTTCAAAACCATCTGCCTCTGCAGTCAGTCCGGCAAATACAAATACGCCTATGAATGCAATTATGAAAATGGATATAAATTGAACTTTATAATTCCAAATATCTCTTAGCATCTTTCTTTTAAGCATATAATCACAAATCCCAATCAAGAAACATTTACGGCTTATACCAAACTAACTACAATAAAAATAATAATAAATCATCAAATAAATCAAATAAATTATTCATAAGCACTTTTAATCATGATTTCTTTCTAGTTAAAAGTATAAAAATCACAATTCTAATTCAGAGACCTTTTTAGGCATCTCATTTACAATTACACTTTCAATCTGTCCATTCTTTATCCTAATAACCTTATTGGCAGCTTCTGATAGAATTGCATTATGAGTAACTATGACAACAGTTGTATTGAGCTTTTCGCACATGTCCTGAAGCAAAGCCAATATCAAAGCCCCTGTTTTTGAATCAAGAGCTCCTGTTGGCTCATCACACAAAAGCATACTAGGTCTCTTAGCAATTGCCCTTGCAATTGACACCCTTTGTTGCTCTCCACCGGACAATTGTGCTGGAAAATGATCGGCATGATCCTTTAGCCCAACAGCATCCAATACAGCCAATCCATTGATGTCAAAATCAACAACGTCCTTCATCAATTCAATGTTTTCCAAGGCTGTCAAGTTAGGAATAAGGTTATAGAACTGGAAAACAAAGCCTACATTACGGGCTCTATAGTTTGTAAGCTGATCGTCATCGAATGATTCAATATGACTGCCATTTACGATTATTTCACCTGAGCTAACTGAATCAAGGCCTCCTAAAAGGTTTAGAAGGGTGGACTTACCTGCACCTGAAGGTCCAAGAATTACTACAAACTCTCCTTCATCTATTGTAAAGTTCACATTATCCATAGCTTTTAAAATGTAATCTCCAGATTTATACTCCTTGTTCACATTCTTAAACTCAATAAGTCTAGTCATTTAAATTTCCTCAATAATTTTTTACTATTAATTCAAAATACCCTCTCATTCTAGACAAAAATAGCTAATTAATAAAGTGATATCTTAAAAAATGATTAATCTTAATATATTTAAGTTATTAGTAATATGAAAAACCGATAATTGATTATTTATACAAATATTATAATATATGTTCATTTTTTATTAAATTATTTGTGATTTATTTACAAACATTAAGTTTTAGGATAATTATCTATGATGGTGAGTGTCTAAAAAAGAAAAAGAAAAATATTAAGATGTTAAAAAATGGGAAAAATTAAAAAAAAAAACAAAAAAAGAAAAGAATACAAATTGAAAACCACACAAAAACAATAAAAAACAAAAAAAGATGAAAATCATCCAAAAAAAAGAAAAACAAAAATAATAAGAAAAAATAATTAAAAAAAAAGAAAAAACCTGATATAATAAAAAAAAATCAAAATAAGTATTATACCAGATTATAAGGAATCTATCTAATAAAGAACAGCAGATAAGTTATCTTGAATCAACTTAGAATCAGTCTGCAACTTAATAATATTGGTCCTGCCTTTACCTCTGCCCCTGGATATGGTGTTGGTAGAGATAATTCCTAACATCTCCAATTCGTTAATGAAATCAAAGATTCTTCTATAGGTAACACTGTCTCCTTTAGAAATATCTTTATAGACTTCAAAGAGCTTACCTGAAGTGATTTCCTCATTGTCTTGAGTTAATTTCATTATAGCTGCAAGAACCCTTTGCTGTTGGGTTGGAAGTGTAATAATAACGTCTTTAACCTTATTATACTCAATGACATCCTTAGCTTGACGCACATATTTTCCCTTAACGATTTCAGATCCTTCTTCAACAGCAATGTCTCCAGCGTTCTCCAATAGGTCAAGAGCATATCTTGCATCACCTTCTTCCTTAGCAGCCATAGCTGAACATAATGGAATAACGCTTTCTTCAAGTGTATTTTCTTCAAATGCCAATTCAGAACGTTCATGTAAAATATCAGCTAATTGCTCTGCATCATAAGGCGGGAACACTATTTCTTTATCCCTTAAGCTGCTTGCAACCCTTGGCTTAATGAATTGCTTAAAGTCAAGATAATTACTTATTGAAAGAATGGCAATATTATCAGTTCTTGTAAGGGTGTATAAGATTCCGTCGCCGTCCTTTTCAAGAAGAATATCGATCTCATCTAAAATGACAATTAAAATAAGATTTCTGCCAAAGGCATTTCTTCTTAAAATGTCTCTAAAGGTGTTTACAATCTCCCCCTTGGTCCATCCACGGTTAGGAACATCACGGCCTAGCCTTTGACAAAGATAGGTAAGGACCTGGTATTCTGTAGTGAAGTCTGTACATCTGATATATTCGACTTTAATGAAGACATTTTTATCTCTAGATGCTTCAATAAGCTGCTCTTTAGCGAATTTAGCAGCAGCAGTCTTTCCAGTTCCTGTCTTACCATAAATTGTAATGTTTGAAGGGGTGTTTCCATTTAATGCTTCAATCCAATGTTTAGCAATTTCAGTAATCTGTTTCTTTCTATGAGGCAAATTTTCAGGTAAAAAACGATGATCTAAAGGTTTTTTATCTTTAAAAATACTCACTCCCACGCTTTCTTCCTGTAAATCCTCAAAAATATTAGTCAT